>NZ_BAABJZ010000083.1:0-44372 GCF_039543565.1 Ferrimonas pelagia
AGGTACTGAGTACTTAAGTAACTACCTCGGTTGGTGGCGTATTGTGACTCAGCGGAAACTTGAAACATCCAGAGCATGGCTCGAAGAAGGGATGCTGACGTGATCAACAGTTCCTTAAAACAGCGCCAGCCGGAGGTCTTTAACCTCCGACAATTACATAGACACCCATGATTGTGATTGCCCAGAATTAACCCTGATTTACCTCAATGAACGGCTGCTCCCACAGCCGACACCCGCCCCTACGTAGGGTGGCTTAGCGAAGCGTAAGCCACCATTAGCCGTACTCATTCTGCGATTTTTGGTATGCGACGTTTCCATTGGGGGGAGCCGGTAGGTTACGCCGCTACGAAATTAGAGCAGCCGGTTCGGGGGAGCCAGCTGCTGTTCGTTGATGGCCATAATTGTCTGGGGGTAGGGCAGTATTAACGCGTTGTTCAGCGCACGGTGTTGAAAAGATGCTGCCATGCGATATCAAGGAAAAGACGGACTGCATTTCAATGCACCATTTCATGGCGGATCACGCTCGCTTCGCGGCGAATGCTGCCCTACTCTCGACGGTTGGAATGGGGCGCTTCTGCCGCCCGTATATGGGCATCATTGTCCGGGGTAAGGCGGTATTTAGCGCGTTGTTCAGCGCACTGCTCTTGAGCGATGCTGCCATGCAATTTCAAGGAAAAGACGGACCGCGTTTCAATGCCCTGTCTCGCGACGGATCACCCGCGCTGCGCGGCGAATGCCGTCTGGATGTTACTGACCACTGAGCACTGACAGCTGACAGCTGACAGCTTTACGCTGTCAGCTGCTCTGCCCCAACAATCACAGCGCCTGAGCGGGCTGCAGGCGACTGGCCTGCCAAGCCGGATACCAAGTGGCTATCAAGGTCACGACGAAGGCTAACACCGATACGGCGACCACGTCGCTGAGGATCAGCTCAGACGGCAGGAAATCGATAAAGTAAACGTCACCGGAGAGGAAGCTGACGCCAAACAGGGATTCCAGCCCGGCCATGATATCGGACAGCTTAAGCGCCATCAGCGAGCCTATCGACGCTCCCAACAGGCAGCCAAACCCGCCGGTCATCGCGCCCTGCACCATAAACGCGGTCAGTATGCCACTGCGGCTCATCCCCATGGTTCGTAGGATCGCGATCTCCGCCTGTTTATCTCGGACCGACATCACCAAGGAGCAGATAATGTTAAAACTGGCCACTGCCACTACCAGGATAAGTACCAGATAGGTCAGCATCCGTACCAGCTGGATATCGCTGTAGAGATGGCCTTGGGTGCGGGTCCAGTCGGACAGCATCAGGTACTGCGCCTGACGAAAGCCAACGTTTCGGACCAACTGCGGCGCCTCGAACAGATCGTCCACTTTCAGCCGCACGCCGCTGACTTCGCCCTCCAGTCCCGCAACCTTCGACGCAAACCCCAGATTAACGAACGCCACGGTGCGATCGATCTCGCCACCCAGATCAAACAGACCCGAAACGGTCAGCACCACATTGCGTGGTGCGCTCAGCGGACTGGCGTTGGCACTGGGCAACAGCATCGACACCCGATCCCCCACCGCCACCTGCAGTGACTCGGCCAGGGCTTCACCCAGCACCAGCTGATCGCCCTCCTCGGCCAGGCTTTGCCAGGCTTCCTCCGACATATACTCCGCCGCCGATGATACCTCTCGCTCCAACCGCGGCAAGACGCCACGCAGTGCCACCGGCTTCATCACATCGCCCCGCTGCAGCAGGCCATCGAGCAGCACAAATGGCGCCGCAGCGGCAACACCGGGCTCGCTCGTTGCATCAGCCACCAAGGCAGGCCAGTCGTGGATAGCGCCTTCGACGGCGATCAGCTCGCCATGGGGCACCACCGCCAGCAGGCGCTCGCGCAGTTCACGTTCAAAACCGTTCATCGCCGACAACACCAGAATGAGCACGGCCACGCCGAGGGTGATCCCGACCACCGATGACAGCGAGATAAACGACACAAAGCCATTGCTTGTCCGGGTGCGCAAAAAGCGCCAGCCGATCTGAAACGCCAGACGATTAGCCATCGGCGCGCTCCAGGTGACCGCCGCGCATCTCCAATTGGCGGTCTAGGCGTGCCGCCAACGCCCGATCATGGGTCACCACCACAAACGCGGTGCCCTGCTCCGCTGCCAATTCGCGCAGCAGTTGGTATACCTCTTCGGCGGTATGCTCATCCAGATTGCCGGTGGGCTCATCCGCCAGCACCAAAGCGGGCGCATTGGCCAATGCACGGGCGATAGCCACCCGCTGGCGTTCACCGCCCGACAGCTCACCCGGACGGTGGGTCAAGCGATGTGCCAAGCCCACCCGGGTCAACAGCTCGGTGGCGCGCTGATGGGCAGCGTGCTTGCCGATCCCATTGATCCGCTGCGGCATCGCCACGTTTTCCAGCGCGGAAAACTCCGGCAGCAGATGGTGGAACTGATAAATGAACCCCAACTGCTCATTGCGCATTCGATTACGGGCTCGCTCCGACAACTGGGTCAGATCCTGCCCCTGAAACCGGATACTGCCTTCACTGGGCAGATCCAGCGTACCAAGCAGATGCAGCAAGGTGCTCTTACCCGAGCCGGAGCTGCCGACAATGGCCACCAGTTCTCCGGCGTTCACCGCCAGGGACAGATCCGTCAGTACCCGGGTCTCCTGTTTACCGTCGCGGTAAACCTTGCCCAACCCTTCACAGTGCAACAAGGGCTCATTCATAACGCAGGACCTCTGCTGGATTAACATGGGATGCCCGCCAGGCGGGATATAACGTGGCCAAAAAGCTGAGCGCTAACGCGCCGCAAACCACATAGAAAACTTGAACTTTATCGATGATCACCGGCAGCGGCTGGCCCGGCGGTAACAGCCAGATCCCAAACAGATCCAACACCGGCTGCAGATTTAGCGCCAGCGCAAGGCCCACCAGCAGACCCAGCAGGGTCCCCAGCAAAGAGCTGCTCATGCCCTGGGTCGTGAAGATCCCCATCACCGCGCTGCGCGACAGCCCCTGCGTCTTGAGGATCGCCACATCGGCGGTTTTGTCGGTCACCATCATCACCAGCGCGGAGACGATATTAAATGCCGCCACGGCGATGATCAGCCCCAGAAGCAAGGACATCATCCGCTTCTCCATCTTCACCGCCGCGAACAGCTGACCATATTCAGAGCGCCAATCAGTCAGGCTCGGTGGGGTGGGCAAGGCCTGCCAATGCTGGTTCAGCTGCTGCCCAACCATCGGCGCCAAAAAGGCATCATCCAGATAGAGTCGCCACTGCGGCGTTTGCCGCAGCAACCGACTAGCGTCGTCGATGTGGATCAGCGCCATGCGTTGATCCACCTCCGAGCCCAGGTTAAACACCCCAGCCACGGTAAAATTACGCTGGCTCGGCACCCGCCCCATCGGCGTATAGCGCGCGCCTTGGGCGGCGACGACCCGAACCTGATCGCCACTAAACACCCCCAACTGGCTGGCCAGTTGGCTGCCGAGCAGGATCCGATACTCTCCGCCTTGCAGCGCGTCATATTGCCCCTGCACCATGTGCGCCGCGATGGGGGAGAAAGGTAGCTCCAGCACAGGATCGATCCCCAGCAACTGCACCCCGCCCATATCATGGCCGCGCATCACCAGCGCTTCGCTGCTCAGCAACGGCACCTGGCCAACGACGTGGGGCTGACGGCGCAGATCCGCCTGCATCTGCTCAAGCGGCAATTCACCGGCGTCGATCACCAGTTGTGGCACCGCCCCGAGGATCTGACCCTTCAGTCGTCCCTCCAAGCCGTTCATCACCGAACTGACGATAATGAGCGCAGCCACGCCGATGGTGATCCCAAGCACAGAGAACAGCGTGATAAATGAAACGAAGCGGGTATCCTTGCGGGCACGCCAGTAACGCAGGCCGATAAACACCGGCACAGAAGTGGTCATAGAGGCAGGTTGGCTAAAATCATAAGTTCACGGATAATAATGAATAATCGATACCACACACAAGGACTATCCCCAATGGAGTCCGATGACGCCTTCTTCAGTGTCGCCAGCCCTTTTCAGGTTCTGCTCGATCCCATCGAGTCCGAATTACTCTGGCTCGATGACGACGCCCTGCCGCAGCAGATGCCGCCAGCCTTTCGCCTGATGGCCCAGGTGAGCGAGCTGGAGCAGCACTGCCTGCCGCTGCTGAAGGGCTTGGAGCAACACGCCGGTGCCCTGGCAGACTATCTGCGCCTGCAATCCCAGAAGATCGATCTGGTGTTGCAGCAACAGCTGGCGCAAGATCCCAACGCCCGCTGGCAAGCGCAAGGCGTCCGCTTTGGCGGCTCAGGCGTGACCGTGCGGCTAAGCGAGCCACTGCTGGCCGGTCAGGCCGTTGCCTTGCGACTGTTTCTGCCGCAGGATCAGGTCGCCGCCTACGCCCACGGCGAAGTGATCAGCTGCATCGATCAAGAGCTGGGCTTGCTGGCCGAGATCCGCTTCTGTGCCATCCTGGATCGGGATCAGGAGCAGCTCGTGCGCGCCAGCTTGCAGGTTCAGCAACGCCAGCTGCGTCAGCGCGCCGAGCAGCAGCGCAATCAACAAACCGGTAAATAGCCGCTATTTTAGTGATGTCGGGACACCCACCCGACGCCGACACGGATGATTACATGAGTCGTTTTTCGCCCTTAACTCCCCCGGCTTTGGGCCCGGGTCAGCGCAAACGCCTGACCGGCCTCAGCGGCGCCGCCCGCAGCCTGTGCATCGACGCGCTGGTACGAAGCAATCCAGGTCTGACCCTGATGCTGACGGAAGATACGCCCACCGCGCTGCAGCTTGAGCTGGAGCTGCGCTATCTGAGTCGCGATGATTACCCGATCCTGCTGTTTCCTGATCGGGAAACCCTGCCCTATGACAGTTTTTCCCCCCATCAGGACATCGTCTCCCAGCGACTGCAGGCGCTCAGTGCCCTGCCCAGCCTGACCCGTGGCGCGCTGATCATGCCGATCACCACCGCCCTGACCCGGCTCTGTCCGGTCGACTTTGTTGCCAGTAACGTACTGTGCTTCAAAGAGGGGCAAACCGTCGACATTGCTGCGCTGCGCACCAATCTGGCTGGCGCGGGCTACCACCATGTCGAGCAGGTGTATGAGCACGGCGAGTACGCTATTCGTGGCGCCATTGTCGATCTGTTCCCGATGGGGGCCGAGCAGCCGCTGCGGCTGGATCTGTTTGATGACGAGCTCGAATCGATCCGCCCGTTTGATCCCGACACCCAGCGCTCTGAGGGTAAGATCGCCGCCATCGAGCTGCTGCCCGCGCGCGAGTTTCCCACCGATGACGCCGGGATCGATACCTTTCGTGCCAACTACGGCACCAAGTTTGGCCGGATCAGCAATGAGCCGGAATCCATCTACCAGCAGATCAGCAAAGGGATCATGCCCGGTGGCGTCGAGAGCTACCTGCCGCTGTTTTTTGAAGACACGGCCACCGTATTCGATTTCCTGCCGGAGCAGGTTCAGCTGCTCACCGTCGGCGACATCCAAGCGGGCTGTCAGCGTTATCTGACCGACGCCAACGAGCGCTACGAAAATCAGCGGGTTGACCCGCTGCGTCCGCTGCTGCCACCGGACTGCCTGTTCCTGCGCGAAGAGGATCTGTTCGCCGCCATCAAGCCTCATGGCCGCATCGCCCTGGAGAGCCAGCATTCGGAGATCGCCAAGGATGCGCGCGCCCAGGTGGCGCCGATCGACGGCATCGAAGTCAACCATCAGCTTAAGGTGCCGCTGTCGCCGCTGCTGGACAAGCTCTCCAACTGGCCACGGTTGGCGTTCACCGTCGAGTCCGAAGGACGACGGGAAGCCCTGCTCGAGCTGCTGCGCGGCAGCGGCCTCAAGCCGGAGCGCTTCGATCACTGGCACACCTTCGCCACCAGCGACAGCACGCTGGGGTTGATCGTCAGCCCGCTGGAGCAATCGGTCTGGCTCGAGCAGGAGAAGATCGCGCTGATCAGCGAAGAGGAGCTGCTGGGCAGTCGGGTTCGCCAACAACGCCGTCAGCGTCAACGCCGCAGCGTCAGCTCCGACACCCTCATTCGCAACCTGGCCGAGCTGAAGGTCGGCCAGCCGGTGGTGCACCTCAAGCACGGCATCGGTCGTTATCTCGGGCTGGAAACCCTGGATGCCGGCGGCATGACCGCCGAGTTTCTGATGCTGGAGTATTCCACCGGCTCCAAGCTGTATGTGCCGGTCAGTGCGCTGCACATGATCAGCCGCTACAGCGCCGGTGACGAAGCCACGGTTCAATTGAACAAGTTGGGCTCGGAAGCATGGGAGAAGGCCCGCCGCAAGGCCGCTGAAAAGGTGCGCGATGTGGCGGCGGAGCTGCTGGAGATCTACGCCCAGCGCGAAGCCAAGCCCGGCTACAAGTTTGGTTTGGATGAGAACGAGTATCGCCGTTTCAGTGCCGACTTCCCGTTTGAGGAGACCGTCGATCAGGCCAACGCCATCGAGGCCGTGGTGCGGGACATGCGCACCCCTACCGCCATGGATCGCTTGGTGTGTGGCGATGTCGGCTTTGGTAAAACTGAAGTGGCGATGCGCGCCGCCTTTGTCGCCGTGCACGGCGGCAAACAAGTGGCGGTGCTGGTGCCCACCACCCTGCTGGCCCAGCAGCACTATGACAACTTCCGCGACCGCTTCGCCGACTGGCCGGTGCGCATTGAGGTGATGTCCCGCTTCAAGACCGCCAGCGAGCAGAAGAAGGCGATGGCCGATCTGAGCGAGGGCAAGATCGACATCATCATCGGCACCCACAAGCTGCTCTCCAGCGACATCAAGTTCCCGGACTTGGGCCTACTGGTGGTGGATGAAGAGCACCGCTTCGGCGTGCGCCAGAAGGATCAGATCAAGGCCCTGCGGGCCGAGGTCGATATCCTCACCCTGACCGCAACCCCTATCCCACGGACGCTGAACATGGCGATGTCCGGCATGCGCGATCTGTCCATCATCGCCACAGCGCCCAAGCGCCGCTTATCGGTCAAAACCTTTGTCCGGCCCAACGACGGGGCGCTGGTGCGCGAGGCATTGATGCGGGAGATCCTGCGCGGTGGTCAGGTGTATTACCTGCACAACAGCGTGGAAACCATTGAGAAGTGCGCCGAAGAGTTGGCCGAGCTGGTGCCGGAGGCGCGCATCGCCATCGCCCATGGCCAGATGCGCGAGCGTCAGCTAGAAACCGTGATGAGCGATTTCCACCACGGTCGTTTCAACCTGCTGGTGTGCACCACCATCATCGAAACCGGCATTGATATCCCCAGCGCCAACACCATCCTGATCGAACGGGCCGACAAGTTTGGTCTGGCCCAGTTGCATCAGTTGCGGGGCCGGGTTGGCCGCTCGCACCACCAGGCCTACGCCTACCTGCTCACTCCGGGCAAGAAGCTGACCAAAGATGCACAAAAGCGCCTGGAGGCCATCGAGGCGCTGGAAGACTTGGGCGCAGGCTTTATGCTGGCGACCCAAGATCTGGAGATCCGCGGGGCCGGCGAGCTGCTCGGCGATGAGCAAAGCGGCCACATCGCTAAGATCGGCTTCACCCTCTACATGGAGATGCTCGAAGCCACGGTCGAGGCGCTCAAGGCGGGGCAACAGCCGTCGATGGATCAGCTCCTGGCGGATCAAACCGAGCTGGAGCTGCGCATTCCGGCGCTGCTGCCGGACGACTACATTCCCCACGTAAATACCCGTTTGTCCATCTATAAACAGGTCGCCTCGTGCAAAGACGAAGACGCCCTGCTGCAAACCAAGATCGAACTGGTCGACCGTTTTGGTCGCCTTCCTGAAGCAGCACTGAATCTACTGGAGATCGCCAAACTCAAGCTGCGCGCCAGCCGACTGGGGATCCGCCGGATCGAGGCCAATGCCAAAGGCGGCAGCTTCGACTTCAGCGAGCAAACACCAGTACAAGCGGGCACCCTGATCGCCTTACTGCAATCACAACCCGCCAAACTAAAAATGGACGGACCGACAAAATTACGATTCAATCAGGAGATGGAGCCCGCCGCCGAGCGTATAGAGGCCGTTTCCTATTGGCTGGACCGCGTGTCCGTCGATCTTTAATGAGAGGCATACCCCAAGTGAAAACCCGTATTTGCGCCCTGCTGATGGCCGCCGTGGCCTGCACGGCGGGCGCCGAGCAGGCCACCTGGTTTGAGGTCGAGCTGTTGATCTTCAACCGCGACAATCAGAGCCAGGAGCGCTTTCCCGAAGAGCAGCTGCCGCTGCCCGCGATCGCCGGGCAAGATCTGCTCGGCCCAGTCTGGATGCCAGATCTGTCCGGCCTGCAGCAAACGCTGAACACCTGCTCTGCCACCGAGTGGTTGGAAGATCCCGCAGGCTGCGATCAACGTCGGCCCGAGATCATCTCATCGGTTCCAGCGCAGTTGCCGATCCAAGCCGTGGCCAACCGCTTAGGCGACCCACGCGATGGTCATGCATACCTGCTGACCGAAGATAGGCTGGAATTTGACGGTCAAGCCCGCCAATTGCGCCAGCAAGGCAAGCGGATCTTACTGCACACCGGCTGGCAGATGCCGGTCTACAGCCGCCGCAATGCCCAGCCATTGATGCTTTACGGCGGAGTCAATTACGGTGAGCAGTTCAACCGTGACGGTCATCAGCGTCAGCTGGAAACCCAGCCGGAGTTTGCCCGTTTTAACTGGTTCAACAGTTTGCTGCCACGCTCCCAAGCCCCGGAGCCGGTTTGGCAATTAGATGGCTGGCTTAATATCTACCTAGATCACTTCCTGTTCATCGAAGCCCGATTGGATCTCCGTCAACCCGGAGAGCGAGTCTGGCACGGTGAAGAGCGGATCGAACAGGATACCTTGCTGGCCAACGAGCCGACGGCAACGGCGCCTGCCGTGGTGGAGCTCGAACACAGTGAGCCTTACCTGTTCACCATCAATCTGGATCAGAACCGGCGGGTGCGCAGTCGCGAAGTGCACTATTTTGACCACCCACAGATGGGCTTGGTGATCCAGATCCGGCGCATGGAGCAACCTAAGCCGGAGGAAGAAGAGGAAGAGACGTTGGCCCTGCCGACTAATCGGTGATCTCAAAATCGAGATACACCTCGTTACCGTCGTATTCGTCCAGCAAGATGTCCTCGACGGTCGCCTGACTGGGCCCATGCTGGGCCCAGTCGATTAAGGCGTCCACGGCATTGCCGCCCCCCTGAGCCAAGATCTCCACGCTGCCATCGGACAGGTTTTTAACATAGCCTGTCACCCCAAGACGTCGCGCTTGCTGTTGGGTCGATGCCCGAAACCAGACCCCTTGCACCTTTCCTGAGACTTTCGCTAATACCCGTTTCATCCACTTTGGCTCCCGCAGGTTGGCCTTGCCGTTTGGCGAGGTTCTGATGTTGTAGCGAATCGAACGTCAGCCGTCCAGAAAAAAGCCGCCTCAAAGGGCGGCTCATTGCTGGTCGGAACGCGAAAAACGACGTCGTTCAGGCCACACTCACCCGATCTTTAAACGCCTTAATGGCACTGAGGTGGCTACTGATGGACTTAAACTTATGCGTTTGCTCGTCGTCCCACACTATGGGGTAGTATGGCGCCAACACCTCGGCCACCCGAGCGGTATCCAACACCTCATCTTGGCGCGCGAGGACACACAGTGACCGTCCCTGGTTTTTGCTACGGAACTCAGCCACACACTTGTTGGCAATATCAACATACTCCTCGGGTCGGTCGATCTTGCCCTCCATATTCTCCTGTGGCCAGAGATTGGGATTAAACATCACCGAGCGGATCTGGCAAAGAAACGCGATCCGCTCTGCCCAATAGGCGCCGAGCCCAACACCGACGATGATCGGATCAGGATCGTCACTCAACTTCAGCTGCTTATCCACTTCCTTGAGCAGATGGCGCATGTCGTGCTTGGGGTGCAAGGTCGAATAACTTAAAAAACGCACATCATCATCGATAAACTGCAGCTGCAGCACCTTCTCATGATTGCCCGGACTGGTGGCATCAAAACCATGCAAATAGAGGATCATTCCGTTCTCCTTTTTGTTGCCACTTACAAACGCGCCTTAACTATGGCTTAGCTAGCATTGTAAATCGCTCAAACGCGACTGCAAGCTGTTGTGCCTTCTGCCAGCGCTCACTGTCTCGTAAGGTCACTCGATCCGATCCCGGCTGGCCCCGCAGCGCTTGGATCGGCGCAGGCACGGTCGGCCAAGGCGCGATCTGCTTTGCCACCTCGATGGCCGCTTCGGTTTGGTTGCAGATCAGCGCAATATCACAGCCTGCGTCCAACGCGGCTTGGGTTCGAGCCAACATATCGCCCACCACGGCGGCACCGGCCATGCCCAGATCGTCGGAAAAGACCACGCCCCGGTACTGCATCTGCTGTCGCAGGATCTGCTGGATCCACACCGGGCTATAGCCCGCGGGACGGCTATCGACTTGCGGGTAGGTCACGTGCGCCGGCATGATCGCGTCCAACTTGTCCGCTAAGCCAATAAAGGGCGGCAGATCGTCCGCTTGGATCTGAGCCAGCGGGCGGGGATCGATCGGCGCTGCCACATGGGAGTCCGCCTTAACGCTGCCATGCCCGGGGAAATGCTTGCCCACACACGCCATGCCCGCCTCGGCCATGCCATCGATATAGGCGCCGGCCAGGGCGATGATCTGCTCTGGCTGTTCGGCAAACGCGCGCAGTCCGATCACATCCGAACAGCCGTTGCGATCCAGCACCGGCGCAAAGCTAAAATCGATGTCCATCGCCCGCAACTCTGCCGCCATCAGCCAACCCATCTCGCGCGCCCACCGCGTCGCCAGCGCCACATCGCCTTCGGCCCGCTGAAGCAATGCCCCTGCGGCGGGCAGCGGCGTGAAGCCGTCACGAAATCGTTGCACCCGCCCGCCTTCGTGATCCACGCACAACAGCAGCTCAGGCCTTAGCGCGCGCACCGCGTGTACCAAGGCTTGCAACTGGTCCACATCGGTAAAATTACGGGAAAAAAAGATGAGTCCACCTAAACTAGAACAATCCAGCAAGGCACGATCCGTCTCTGTCAGCACCGGGCCGAGCAGATCCGCCATAACAGGTCCCATTTACACGGCTTCCTTTGACAATTTGAGCATTAACATTGAGGCTAGTGTACCACTAGGCCACAGTGTGCAGCAGACGCAACCGCATTACAGGGATACAAAATGATCAGCGTTTTTGACATGTTCAGCATCGGCATCGGCCCCTCCAGCTCCCATACCGTAGGGCCTATGCGGGCGGCAAACCGCTTTATTGACGATCTGCGCCAAGGCGATAAGCTTAAGGCGGTCACCGAGGTTCGCGCCGAGTTATTTGGCTCGCTCGGCCAAACCGGCAAAGGGCACGGCACCGGCAAGGCTGTGGTTTTGGGCTTACTCGGCGATGAACCGGAAACCTGCGATCCGGACAGCGTCGAAGCAAGACTCGCACAAGTGGAGAAAGATCAGCTTCTCCTGCTCGGCGGCGAGTACACGGTGGCACTGACGCGCAGTAACGGCATCACCTATCACAGGCGCAAGTCCCTGCCGGAGCACGCCAACGCCATGTCACTGCAGGCCTACGCCCGCGATACCCTGCTGTACGAAAGAACCTATTTCTCGATTGGCGGCGGCTTCGTACTGGATGAGGATGAGATAAAACAGGACAGCGCCATCAATCAGGTGACTCAAGCGCAACCCTTCCCGTTTGATACCGCCACCGAGTTGCTCGAGCTGTGCACCGAAAATGGCCTGTCGATCTCGGCGTTGATGCTGGCCAATGAAAAGGTATTACGACCGGAAAGTGAGATCCATCAGGAGTTGTGGCAGATCTGGCAGACCATGCGCGCCTGCGTCGATCGGGGCTGTCGCAGCGAAGGGATCCTCGCCGGCGGCCTCAAGTTGCGTCGCCGTGCCCCTGCCCTGTACCGTCGCCTGCAGGCGGAAGGGCAAACCAGCAAAGATCCGCTCAATGCCATGGACTGGGTCAACCTGTTCGCTTTGGCCGTCAACGAAGAGAATGCCGCCGGTGGCCGAGTGGTGACTGCGCCGACCAACGGCGCCGCTGGGATCATCCCAGCCGTGCTGTGCTATTTCGACCGGTTTATCCAACCGGTCGACCAAGACACCTGCACCCGCTACCTGCTGTCGGCCGCCGCCATTGGCATACTCTACAAGAAGAATGCCTCCATCTCCGGCGCCGAGGTGGGCTGCCAAGGTGAAGTGGGCGTGGCCTGCTCCATGGCCGCCGGGGCACTGACCGAGATCCTCGGCGGTACCGTGATGAATGTCGAGAATGCCGCCGAGATCGGCATGGAGCATAACCTCGGCCTGACCTGCGATCCGGTCGGCGGCCTGGTTCAGGTGCCGTGCATCGAACGCAATGCCATGGGCGCGGTCAAGGCGATCAACGCCTCCCGCTTGGCGCTGCGTGGCGATGGCATGCACAAGGTGTCGCTGGATAAGGTGATTAAAACCATGTGGGACACCGGAATGGACATGCGCTCTAAATACAAAGAAACCGCCAAAGGGGGCCTGGCGGTCAATATCGTCGAGTGTTAAGCCGCTAAGGCGAGGGCGTACCCTACCACGGTGCGCCCCGCTCGGCTCAGCGCTTGCCGTCAGCTCGCGGCGCCGAGCGCCGTCCTGAGCACAACCGCCACCAGAACGCCCCCTCAAATACGGCCCCCAGTATCAACAAACTCACCGCACCCGCTTCGCTGCCCATGGCGTAACACAACAGTGCTGCGCCCAGCAGCGACAAGGTGATCAACCATCGCATCCCTTTTTGCATCTCACGCTCTCCCTGTGAAGCGAACACCGTCAGCCTCAATGGCCATTGCGCCCGCGATTGATCCGCTCGATCTCCGCCTCGATCTGATGCCGCATCTGCAACACCGCCGCCTCGCCAGCGGCAATGGCTTCTTCAGCCCGCTGAAACTCCATGGTGGCAATATCCCCGACCCGCGGCAACAACATCGTCTCAGGTGGATCGCCCATCAAGCGGGCGCGCTTATGGCGCTGCTCCAAGATGGCCATCGACTGGTGCATCACCGCCACCATATTGGGCTGCTCCTTGTCACTGGAGAATGTGCTGGTCAGCCGATTGAGCAGATCTCGGCCCGACACCAGAAAGTTCATAAAACCGGAATCACTGTCCTGCCGACGCTTCTGCGCTTGGGACACCGGCGTGTCGATCTTGACCACATCACTGCCATGCTGACGGCCATCACCGTGCAGATCCACCGCGATCACCATATCCGCCCCGAGGGTGCGGCAGGCCGAGACCGGCACCGGATTGACCACAGCGCCATCCACCAACCAGCGGTCGCCGATCTTCTTCGGCAACATCAAGCCCGGAATAGAGCACGAGGCACGGATAATGTCACTGAGCTTGCCCTCGTCCAGCCAAACCTCTTGGCCGGTATAGAGATCGGTCGCCACCGCGACAAAGGGTAAGGTGATCTGATCCATATCGGTCAGGCCGATCGCCTTGCCGCCCGCCTCAAACACCTTCTGGCCTTCAATCAAGCCTCCGCGGCGCCAGGACAGATCCATCAAGCCCATCACATCCCAGCTGGAGAAGCCCAGCACCCACTCCTCGAGCGCATCCAGTTTGCCCGCCGCATACGCCGCTCCGACAAAGGCGCCAATCGAACAGCCCGCCACCACCTTGGGCTCGATCCCCATCTGGCCCAACGCGCGCAATACCCCGATGTGGGCCCAGCCCTTGGCAGCGCCGCTGCCCAGCGCGATCCCCACGGTCAGTCCATCAGTCATCACTTCTCCCCATAAACCAACATCATCGCAGCTTAGCACGCACATCCCCACGAACCGACACATCACGCGCGATTATCCAACCAAGCTTCAAAAGCGCCCGAATGTCGTTACACTTTGACAACCTATCGCCGCACTGTTACTTTCGCGCCGAATACCATCAAATCTCACAAATTAGGTTCAATTTCAGTATGTTTGAACTACGTAGTAACCCCCAGGCGAGCGTCAAAGCCGATCTGCTTTCCGGCCTGACCGTGGCGCTGGCCCTAGTCCCCGAAGCCGTGGCCTTCGCCTTTGTCGCCGGCGTAGAGCCCATGGTCGGCCTGTATGCCGCTTTTATGATTGGGTTGATCACCGCCATCTTCGGCGGCCGCCCCGGCATGATCTCCGGCGCCACCGGCGCCCTGGCCGTGGTCATGGTCGCGCTGGTGGCGGAGCACGGCGTCCAATATCTGTTTGCCACCGTCGTGTTGATGGGCGTGCTGCAGATCCTGGCTGGCGTCTTTAAGCTGGGCAAGTTTATCCGCTTGGTGCCCCATCCGGTGATGCTCGGCTTCGTCAATGGCCTGGCCATCGTGATCTTCCTGGCGCAGTTGGGCCAGTTTAAGGTGCAAGACGCCAGCGGTGACTGGGTGTGGATGCAAGGCGCCCCGCTCTACATGATGCTGGGGCTTATTGCCCTCACCATGGCGATCATCCACTTCCTGCCCAAGCTGACCAAAGCGATCCCCTCCTCGCTTGCCGCGATTGTGGTGGTGACCGCGCTGGTGCACGGTCTGGACCTGCAAACGGCCAGCGTGGTCGACTTTGTGCGCGCCATGACCGGGAATGATGCGGCGACGCTGGAGGGCACGCTACCGAACTTCGCCATCCCTATGGTGCCGATGACCCTAGATACGCTGGTGATCATCTTCCCTTACGCGCTGATCTTAGCGGCCATTGGCTTGATCGAATCCCTGCTGACCCTGACCTTAGTGGACGAGTTGACCCAAACCCGAGGCAAGGGCAACCGCGAGTGCGTAGGCCAAGGCGCGGCCAACGTCGTCACCGGCTTTTTCGGGGGGATGGGCGGCTGTGCCATGATCGGCCAATCGATGATCAACATTCACTCCGGCGGGCGCTCACGTCTGTCTGGTGCCTCAGCGGCCTTATTCCTGCTCGGCTTTATCCTATTCGGTGCCAGCCTGATCGAGATGATCCCCATCGCCGCCTTGGTCGGCGTAATGTTCATCGTGGTGCTGGGTACCTTCGAGTGGTCCAGCTTCCGCATCATGAACAAGATCCCGCGCTCCGACGCCTTCGTGATCGTGCTGGTCTCCGCCGTGACGGTGATCACCGATCTGGCCATCGCCGTACTGGTCGGCGTGATCGTCTCCGCCCTGCGCTTTGCCTGGGATCATGCCGCCCATATGACGGCCAAGATCGACACCGACGAGCAGGGCTGGAAGAGCTACCAGCCGCAAAGTCCGCTGTTCTTTGCTTCGATCACCAGCTTCCTGGATCTGTTCGACGCAAAGAATGATCCACAGGACGTCGTGGTCGATTTTCGCGACTCCCGTGTGGCCGATCACTCCGCATTGGAGGCGATCGACACCCTAGCGGAGCGCTATCTGCGGGAAGGAAAACGCTTGCACCTACGCCACCTCAGCCCGGAGTGCCGTCAGTTACTGCACAAGGCCGGCGATCTGGTGGAAGTTAATGTGATGGAAGATCCCAACTATAAAGTGGCCACGGACAAACTCGCAGGCTAAAAAAACGCCGGCATCATGCCGGCGTTTTTATTATCAAACCGCTTAATGGGTGTGGATCACCGTCTCAGCGTCGATCCGATGGCGCTCACTGTAGATCCCACCCTCCGCCCGAGGGCCGCAACCGACCACCATGGTGATCTCCGTTTCCCTGTCCATCCCCAGCAACTGCTTGAGGCGCTTGGAGTCGTACCCCTCCATCGCGCAGGTATCGTAGCCCTCCGCCCGCATGCCATTGATGAAGTTCATCGCCGCCAATGAGCTGCTTTTATGCAGACACACGCGCAGATCCGTCCGACTGACCTCGCGCATCATCGGCTTTTTCAGCCCAAGTAGCGTACTGAGCAATTTCCGTAGGGCACCACGCACACCCATACGGTCATTTTGATATAAAGCGGGGATCATCCGCTCATAGTATTTAAACGCACGTTTGGCACTGGGGTGGGTTTCGCGTCCACTGAAATTCTGCCGGATCTGCGCCGCATTCAGTTCAGCCCGTTCGCGCCATTTGTGCGGCGTCACGGCAAACACCACTAATTCCCGCGCCGTCTTCGCCGCATTTTGATTAAAACAGCACTGGGCCACTTGCTGGCGCAGATCATCTTGGATCACGCAGTGGAACTCCCACAACTGCATATTCGAGCTGTTCGGTGCCAACAGAGCCAACTGCAGCGAACGCTGCACCGCTTGATGATCGAAGGGAAGTTGCGCGTCGAATTTACGCACAGAGCGACGACTGTGAACCAACGCTTGAAATGCCGCTGCCGATGGGGCCATGGGAAAAACACCTAAAACAAAAAACTTAGCGCCAGCTTACTGAAGCAAAGCCCACCACTCTATCGCAATACGCCAATTAGCGAGCTGGCTCCAATTTCTTACTTTTGCCTTTCAGATCAGACCAGTTAGCCCGACTGACGCAAGCGTTTACTGTCCTCTTTTTGACGATACATATGCTTATCCGCCATTCGCATCACCTCCTCCACGCTGGTGATCTTGGCGTTGATCTCACAGATCCCCCAAGACAGTTGGATCGGTCGCTGCGCTAGCGCCTCAATGGGCAACACGATCCCCGGTGAGATCACCCGGCGACAAAATTGCTCCGCATCCTCCACCGAGGTATTGACCAATAAGATCAGGAACTCATCGCCCCCGTAGCGCCCAAGCAGATCCACTTCCCGCAGTTGCGCACGCAGATGAGCAGCGATCCCCGACAAGACCTGATCCCCCACCCCATGACCCAGTTCATCATTGACGGGCTTAAAGTCGTTAAGATCCAAAAACACCAGGCTCGATCGTTGCTGGTGTCGCTGGCAGCGCAGCCCCTCGCGCTGCAGCTCCAACACGATGGCGCGTCGGTTCAGTACCCCGGTCAGCGCATCGGTCTGAGCCGTTAACGCCAGCTCACTGTAGGCATGATGCAGCTCCTTGACGGAGTCTTCCAGCTCCTGGCGTAACGCCACCTCAACGGTCACGTCCAGCGCCATTGCGACGACATAACAGAGCTGGCCCTTGTCGTCCCGGATCGCCTGACCCCGATCCCGAACGTGTCGCACCTCACCGTTTGGCAACTGGATGCGATAGCTCAGATCCCAGCCGCGGTTCCCCTGCTCCTGCCACGACTTGCTCACCCGCGCCCTATCGTCCGGGTGAACCCGCTCGATAAAAAGAGTTGGCTGCTCATACACCTGCGCGCGTCCCAGCTGCCATAGCCGCTCTATCCCTTGATTGACATACAGCAGCGTGTTGTCCCACGGTGAGCCGATCCACGCCACCGCGTGCTCAGACCAGGACTCAGCCATCACACGGAACTTATGCTCGGAGCGAAGTAACTGCTGCTGCGCCGCCTTTTCTATCTCGATATCTTGTAAGGCGATCAGGAAATAGTCCGGCTCACCCGATACCAGCGAGACCGTCACCCGCCCCCAGATCAACTGGCCATCCTTACGTCGATAACGCCGCTCAGCGCAATAGCTTTGGCGTTGACCGCATAATAAGTACTGCAGATCGCGCAGATCGCTGTCCACATCCGGCTCGAAGGTGAAACTGTGTAGGCTGTGCCCGAGCAACTCATCCTCCTTAAACCCCAGCAGCGCTTGCATCTGCCGGTTGGCACGCACTAAAACGCCGCTCAGACTCATATGAGCTAAGCCGATCGCACAGAATTCAAAGGTGTCACTCATTCGCTGGCGCAGTTGCGGTAGGTTGCTTTCCAATGCCCGCTCAGGCTTTTGCTTCGCTAGGGTGATCAGCGCCACCCGCTCCTTTCTGCGAGTCAGCAGGCGCTGCTGGCCCAAATATTCGTGCCATCGTCCCTGTTTATCGAGCAGCCGAAACCACAAGCGCTGGCCACTGTGCCCGTCGGAGCCAAAAAAGGTGTCTCGCAGCTTACGCTGATCCGCCCGCATCGCTTCGGGAAACAACAGTTCAAGCGGGCGACCACAATGCTGCGCATCAATGCCGGTGATCTCGCGGCTCAAGGCCGGGCTAAGCGCCAGCACCGTCCCCTGCTCGGAATAGACCAACGCAGGCTCATGCCAGCCTTGCATCATCTGCCACCAGTAGGTCGAAGAGCCTCGATCCCACCAAGACCGAGCCCGCAGGCGAAAATTGATGAACAGCAGGAGCAAGACAGAAAGATAGATGCTCAGCCAAAGCTTAGGATAGGGGCCCCACAGCAAGCCGAGCGCGCCAGCCAACGCGATCCCGCCCAGCAGCGGTTGCCAGATCCAAACGCCAGCGCGCATCGCTCCTCCATTGAGCCGAGAGTTTTTGCATGGAGGCTAAGCGTAGAACAAAAACGTATGCTGCTTTGGCAAAAATGCGCCCAAAGGCGCATTTTTTTCTAAGAAGATCAATCTTAAATATAATTAAACAGGCTCAGACTGTTTACCTTACCAAAGGTCTGGCTGACGGTATTTAGCGCTAGGGATTGCTTCTCAAACTGGGTGATCGCTTTGGCATAATCCAGATCTTCCAGCGTGGCCTTCGCCGAGGAAGACACCAGCTCCATATTCTCATGTTGATCACGGAAGGTATCAAGTGAGCGCAGGGTGTTGCCCGTCTCCGCCCGCACCACCGATGCGTGGATCTGCGCCGCCCCCATGTCGTCGATCAGCTGCGCGTACTCCGCCTGCGCGTGGGGAGCGTTGATCCCTTCGGGCTGCTCAAGCAGCTCTGCCGCCCGCTGCAAAGTGGAGAAGATATCGACCTCAGCTTGCGCGTCGATGCGGACCGAATCGCCGATCGCCGGCTCGCCGGTCATCTCCAGACTCATGCCGTTAAACTGCAGCGGCACGGAGGGATCAAACGGCACCGGCGGCTGAAGTACCCCACCATTGCCATCCAACACGGTTACGTTCACGTTGCCGCTGCCGTCATCGACAAATCGAATGTTCATCGGGCCGGCACTGTGCCCGTCCGGATCCGTGATCTGGGCCGACTCAACGAAGAACTTCTCGGTCATGGTCGCGTTGGCGTAATCGGCCCGATAATCGCCGCTGCCGTTGGGGGACTTCATAAAGAGTCGATCGCCGCTTTCGCTGACGTTCACGCTGATCCCATCGGCGATACTCGCCGTGCGTCGCCCATCATCACCGATAAAAGTGATGTTGCCGTTGGCGTCGGGCACGAAGGGCTTGGTGCCTGTCTGGAAACCGGCGAACAGGTAGTTGCCACTCTCATCCTGGTTGTTCGCCAGTGCCAGCACCGCCTCCATCTCTTCACGAATATCCAACGCCAACGCAGTCCGATCGGACTCAGACAGGGCACCATCGTTGCCCTGCAGCAGTTTGTCGCGGCTGCTCATCTGCAGCTTTTCATATTCCGCCAAGCGGGCTTCTTGCTGGCTTAAGCGGTTATTGGCCAGATTGATGTTGGCCTTGTACTGACCCAGCTGATG
Source organism: Ferrimonas pelagia (assembly GCF_039543565.1). Taxonomy (NCBI): domain Bacteria; kingdom Pseudomonadati; phylum Pseudomonadota; class Gammaproteobacteria; order Alteromonadales; family Ferrimonadaceae; genus Ferrimonas; species Ferrimonas pelagia. The sequence continues at coordinate 19,438 of NZ_BAABJZ010000083.1, forward strand.
ATTTTGCTGATTGAGGTTCTCAATCATGATCGCGCCGACCGGATCGTCCTTAGCAGTGTTGACCCGCTTTCCCGAGGAGAGCTCTATCAAGGTCTTATTGGTGTCCGACTGCAGCCCGGTCAGGTTACGGGTGTTGAGGTTGTAAAACTGATTGGTCGAGATCCGCACGCGTTACTCCTTATCGCACCGAGTTGAACAGGGTATCGAAGGTTTCTTTGGCGACGGTCATGATCCGCGCCGAGGCTTGATACGCCTGCTGGAAACGCATCATATCCGCCGCCTCTTCATCCAGATTGACCCCGGACTCCGACGCGACGCGCGCCTCCGCCTGGCCCTTAACCGCATCGGCCGACTGCATCGCCACTTCGGCCGCCCGCGCCTTGCCGCCGACCGTCGTGGTGACATTCTGATAGATATCGGTGAGGGTCATGTCGCCTTGGTTCATCAATTTGCTGTTGGCCAACTGCGCCATCGCCACGGCGTTACTGTTATCGCCGGGACCAAACACGCCCTCGTTACCCGCGGCGGCCACCTGGCGCGGATCGGTCAACAGCATCTGCATGCCATTGGCCACACCCGGTGTCGGGGTTAATTGCCATTTATCGCCGACTTGCGCCATCTGGTTGGGATCAATATGAAGACTGAAGCCCTGCGCGCTGATCAAGCGGGTCGGATCCTGCGGATCCGCCGTCAGCGCCACGCTGTCGCCGTGCTGATCGATCAGCGCAAAGCCACCACGCTCGAAGCTCAGGGTATAGCTGCCACCGCTGAGCGCCATGGTGTCGTCGATCCGCACATCCACGCTCACCGCGCTCTGATTGCCGGCAAACGGCGCAGTGCGACGACTCACTAGGCTGGGATCGTTAATATCGGTAAACAGGTTTTCACCTGGGTTGCCTTCCAGATCCAGACCATTGGCCTGGGCCTGATTAAAGGCATCGGCCACGCCGACCGCCATCAGCTCCAACTGCTGCTTGGCCTGGGTCAACTCATTGTCACGGTAGTCGAACAGCCCCTGCAGTTGTCCGCCCAACTCGGTGTTGCGCAGGGTCACGGTCTGGCCGCCGATCGTGCCAGTGAGACGAGTTTGATGGGGGATAGGATCGCCCGCCACTGTCCCCAGCTCGGTGGCCGTCTCTCCGGACACCAACATCACTGCGCCACCGGCCATTACGCTGCGTACCCCGTGCGCCTGCTCGATGGTGTTGATCTGAACAAACTCCGACAGCTCGGAGATCAAGCGATCCTGTTGATCCAGCAGCTGCAGATCCTGCCCACCCACCTTCTGCAACTCGCCATTGATGGCGGCCAGCTCAGCGGTGATGGCGTTGACTCGCTCAACCACGCCGTCGATCTGCTTGTTCTGCATATTGAGCTGGTTGCTCAACTCGGTGTTGATGCTGTTGAACGCCTTGGCCAATTGGTCCGCCGAGGTCAGCAGATTCTCCCGCACCGCCAGATCCGTCGGCATGTCACTCAGGTTATTGACATTCTCGAATAGGGTATTGAGCGAGTTGGGCACCGACTTGCCCACCACAGAGAAGATCTGATCCAGCTCTGAGAGCTTGCTGTAGCTGGTGCTCGACTGGCTCAGTTGGCTGGTGGCCAGGCTCAACTCCCGCTGAGCAAACTCGTTGTACACCCGTTTGATGTCCGCAACATAGGTGCCGGTGCCGACAAAGTGATTGCCCTGGCGCAGCGAAGCGGTGGAGCCCTGCTCGACCACCTGGCGGTTGTAGCCCTCGGTGCCGACGTTGGCAATGTTGTTACTGGTGGCGCCGAGGCGCTGCTGGGCAGCCAAAATCCCCGAACGGGCAATACTCATCATATCGGCCATGTTCTACTTCCTCATCGGCCCGAGGTCTGCTGCAGCAGACCGTTGAACACATTTAAGATCTTATTGGCGTAATTGGGATCAGTGGCATAGCCCGCCTGCTGCAAGCCATGGATAAAGCCACTGGCGTCCTTCGCCCCAAGCGCCTCGCGGTAGCGTGGCTGGCCCAGAAAATCGACATAGTCGTCAAAGCTGGCCTTGAGATCGTCATACACCCGGAAGGCACTGCGGCGCATCACCGGCAGTTGATCCTCAAACTCCAGCGCGTTGATCGACGTTTTATCGCCGTCCCAACGACGATCGGCCTTAATATTAAACAGGTTATGGCTGCTCTGGCCTTCCGGACCAGGCAAGATCTTGCGGCCCCAGCCGGTCTCCAGCGCCGCCTGTGCGATCAACAACATGGGATCTTGCCCCAGCGTCTGCGCCGCCTCCTCTGCCTGTGGCAACAGGGTTTGTACGAAGTGCTCCGGCGAGTCAAACGTCACCGGCTCGGGGTTGATCGCCGCCTGCAGCGGCGGGGCCACTGGCGTGCGCTCGGCCACCGGCTCCGCCGGGCTCAATGACACGTCCGCGCTCGCTGTTGTCGCCGCGCGCACCGGCGGCGCGAACTCGGTGCCGCGCAGGGCCGATGCCGGGATCTGCTGACTCTCACCGCCAAGCTGCTCGACGATCAGATCCGCCAAGCCCAGACTGCCCTGACTGGACAGCTCGCTGGCCAGCTGTTCGTCTTGCATCTGTTGATAGAACTTGGAGGTGTCCGAAGAGAACGGGCTGTCCTCATCCTCAAACGCCGCATTGGCATCGCGCATGCTGCTGAGCATCATATTGAGGAAGATCCCCTCAAACTGCAGAGCCACCTCACGCAGACTGGCGTCGGGATCGGCCTGCGCCTGCTGGCGCAAACCGTCCAACTGAGCCATATCCAAATAGTGACCCGTGCTGTTCAGACTGTCCATCAGATGATCACCAACTCACCACGCAGCGCGCCGGCCTGCGACAGGGCTTCGAGGATCGCCATCAGATCCGACGGTGCCGCCCCCACTTCGTTGACCGCGCGCACCAGCTCATCCAGAGACGTGCCGGTATCCAGCTTGAACATCCGGCTGTCTTCCTGGCGCACATCCAGACCCGATTGCGGCGTCACCACCGTCTCGCCGCCGGCCAGCGCGCCGGGTTGCGAAACCAGCTGGGTTTCGGTAATGGTCACCGTCAGACCGCCATGGGTGATCGCAGTGGGCATCAACCGCACATCCTTACCCACCACGATGGTGCCGGTGCGGCTGTTGACGATCACCTTGGCCGCCTCATCGGCCGGATCAACCCGCAGGTTTTCCAATGTCGCCAGATAGGATACCCGCTGCGACGGATCCCGCGGCGCCGAGACCTGGATCGAGGTCGCATCCAATGCCCGCGCCACGCCAGGGCCCAACAGGCCATTGATGGTTTCCACCACGGTCTTCGCCGTCGAGAAGTCGGGCCGATGCAGGTTAAAGGTGAGGAAGTCGCCGGTGGCAAAGGGCGTCGGTACGCTGCGCTCGACGATGGCCCCGGCCGGGATCCGCCCGACGGTCGGCGTGTTTTGCATCACGCTGGAGCCGTCCGCGCCGCTGGCAGAGAACCCGGACACGATCAAGCTGCCTTGGCCAATGGCGTAGACCTTGCCATCGGCGCCTTTAAGGAAGGTTTGCAGCAGGGTGCCGCCGCGCAGGCTCTTGGCGCTGCCCACCGAGGACACCGTGATGTCGATCTGCTGGCCCGGCTTGGTGAATGGCGGCAGCTCAGCGTGTACCGCCACCGCGGCCACATTCTTCAGCTTGGGCCGAGCATTGGCGGGCAGGTTAATACCGAAGTTCGACAGCATGGTGGCAAAGCTTTGCTCGGTATAGCGGGCCTGCTCGCCGGTGCCCGGCAGGCCGACCACCAAGCCGTAGCCCACCAGTTGGTTACTGCGCACGCCCTGCAGATCGGTGATGTCTTTGAGGCGCATCGCCTGAGCCGACAACGGCAACAGCAATAACAACAATGCGCTCAGCAATCGAGTCATCATGAGGTTCCTTTAGAAGGGCCAGAGCGGGCCGGAGAAGAACCGAGCCAGCCAGCCGGTCTTCTGCGAGTCGGCAAAGGTGCCGGTTCCACTGTACTGAATGCGCGCATTGGCCACGCGGCTGCTGGTGATGGTGTTGTCCGGGCTGATATCCCGTGGCCGGATGATCCCGGTGATCCGGATAAACTCGTCACCGTCGTTGATGGTCATCCACTTTTCGCCGCGGATCACCAGATTGCCGTTACTCAGCACCTGCAGCACGTTGACCGAAATGGCGCCCGCCAGACTGTTGGACTGATCCGCATCCGAGTTGCGCTTCATGTCGTACGCTTCGTTGTAAGACAGATCGATCGGGTTGCCGCTGATGGTGACATTGCCGCCGGCCGCCGCGATGGGATCCAACTGCATGCTGTTGTCTTTGCTGATCTGATTTGAAGCCGACTTCTGCGCCCGGGTCTGCTCCGCCAGCATCACGGTGATCACATCGCCCACCCGATGCGCTTTGATGTCGGAATAGAGCTCGTTGGTGTAGGCATCCTGATAGATGGAGCCGGTGGTCACCACCTGACTCATCGGCAGATCCGGGTACACCGGCGCGTAATAGGGATCGTCCGGCAGCGGCGCATTGGGGTGGACACAGCCGCCCAAAACCAACAACGCCGCAAGGCTCAGTAAGCGTTTCATCCTATTGCGCCCCTTACAGCTGCTGGTTGAGGTTGGCCAACATCTGATCCACGGTGGAGATCACCTTGGAGTTCATCTCATAGATCCGTTGACTCTCGATCATATTGACCAGCTCCTCGGTCACATTGACGTTGGAGGTTTCCAGCGCGCCCTGGCGGATACTGCCCAAGCCATCCAGCCCCGGCACGCCCTGGATCGGCGCGCCACTGGCCCCGGTTTCCAAGTACAGGTTCTGCCCGATCGGCTCCAGACCGGTTGGGTTGACGAAGTTGCTGATCTCGATCTGGCCGATCACCTGATTCTCCGCCTGACCCGGCACCCGAACCGACACCTCGCCTTCGGCCGATACGGTCACGGTTTGCGCATCGTCCGGCAGGGCGATCCCCGGGTTGAGCAGGTAACCTGCGCCCGGTGTCACCATCTCGCCTTCATCATTGACGGTGAACTGGCCATTGCGGGTGTAAGACACGGTGCCGTCCGGCAGCTGGATCTCAAAGAATCCCGGGCCATCCAACATCAGATCCAAACTGTTGTCTGTGGTCAGCATATTGCCCTGACTGAAGATCCGCTGGGTGGCCGCCACCTTGGTGCCCGCCCCCAACGTCAGACCCGCCGGCAGCTCGGAGTTCTGAGAGCTGATCCCGCCCGCCTGATTGATGGTCTGATAGAGCAGATCCTCAAACACCGCCCGGCTCTTCTTAAAGCCCACGGTACTGGCGTTGGCCAGGTTGTTGGAGATGTTGGCGATGTCGGTCTGTTGCGCGTCCAGGCCGGTTTTACTGATCCAAAGTGCCGGTTGCATGGCTTAAAACTCCTTGTCGCCTACACCCGCATTAACTGCGAGTGGGCTTTGTCATTCTCTTCGGCGGTCTTCATCATCTTGACCGCCATATCAAACTGGCGCTGGGCTTCGATCATGCCCACCAACTCCGTCACCGGATTGACGTTACTGCCCTCCAGCGCACCGGATTGCAGCGCCACCTCCACCGCGCCCAAGTAGGGCTCGCCATCCAGACGACGGAACAGGCCATCCTCCATCTTGGTCAGGCTATTGAGCGGCGGGTTGGTCAAACGTAACTGGCCGATCTGCTCCATGGCATTGGCTGGCGCCCCCTGCGGCCGGACGGAGATGATCCCATCGGTTGAGATCTCCACCTTCTCGATCGGCAGCGGCGCAAAAACCGGGCCGTTGTCCGCCAGCACCGGCCGACCTTCGCCATTGAGCAGCATGCCCAGCTCATCAAAACGCAGCGAGCCATTACGGCTGAGGGCTTCACCGCCCTGGCCGTCCTGCACCACCATCCAGCCCTGTCCCTTGATGGCCACATCCATCGTGCGCCCAGTGGTTTTCAGCGCGCCGGCATCAAAATCGCTGGCCGCTCGCTCGGTCATGGCAAACACCCGCGTCGGCAGTCCCTCACCATAGGCTTGCATCGAGCGCGCTTGGTGCATGTCGGCCTTAAAGCCATCACTCTTGGCGTTCGCCAGGTTGTTCGCATGCACGGCCAGCTGATTCATATTCTGCTTGGCACCGCTGGCGGCAAGGTAAAGGTAATTATCCACGTTGGTGTTCCTGTCGACCGATCCGTCTGATTATATACGAAGCAATTTATATGCCACCAAGAAAGTCATTGATTTGACGAGCATTTGGTGAAATTTACAGCGCTTTCGGTGGCCGATCCTTTCGTCTTGAGGAAACACCTTGCCGCCTGCGGCAAAGGACGGCGCTAAGCGGTAAGCCGTCAGCGGTAAGCTGTAAGCTGTAAGCTGTAAGCTGTAAGCTTTAAGCTGTAAGCTGTAAGCTTTAAGCCGTCAGCTATAAGCAAGAGCGAGCATGGGCCGAAAAACGGCGAAGCCAACAAGGGCAACCAGCCGCTGCACACGCCAAATGATTGGGCGACGCAGGGCGTTGACGCTGGGACGACGCCTTACATCAGCACGCCAACGGCTCCCTCGCCACCGCGCTTTGCGCTTTGCTTTTGCTTTTGCTCTGACTGATCGCTGACAGCTGACCGCTTGTCACTGCCTTCCTGCGCTCTGACTGATCGCTGACAGCTAACCGCTTGTCACTGCCTTCCTGCGCTCTGACTGATCGCTGACAGCTAACCGCTTGTCACTGCCTTCCTGCGCTCTGACTGATCGCTGACAGCTGACCGCTTGTCACTGCCTTCCTGCGCTCTGACTGATCGCTGACAGCTGACCGCTTGTCACTGCCTTCCTGCGCTCTGACTGATCGCTGACAGCTGACCGCTTGTCACTGCCCTTGCTGACCGCTTGTCACTGCCTTCCTGCCCCAAAAACAAAAACCGCAGCCCGAGGGCTGCGGTCTGTCGACGCAAAATACGCGCTTAGCGGATCTGCAGAATATTCTGCGACAGCTGATTGGACACATCCAACGCGCGGGAGTTGGCCTGGAAGTTACGTTGGGCTGAGATAAGATCCACCAACTCGTTGGTCAGATCGACGTTGGACTGCTCCAGCGCGGCGGAGTTGATCGAACCAAAAGAGCCGATATTGGCTTCGCCGATCACCGCACTGCCGGACGCCGAGGTGGCCTTCCACGCGGTCGATCCCGCTTGGCCTAAGCCCTGATCATTATCAAACCGGGCCATGGCCACCTTACCCATCGACTGGCTCATGCCGTTCGAGTAGCTGGCCCAGATAATGCCATCCTCATTGACTTCCACATTGGTCAAGCGTCCGACCGTCAAGCCGTCTTGCTCCAATCCGGTGACCTCAAACGGCGACGCAAACATGGTCGGCAGTCGGTCCGAACGATCGGGATGGCCAAAGTCTAAGCTCAGGGTTTGACCGCTATTGGTACCGCCGTTGATCACGTTACTCAACGCCTCGGTTTTAAACGGGTAGTCCCCCTCCGGCAGCACAAACAGCCCGGTATCATCAAACTCGATCACCGCACCGTAGTGAGTGGTGGTATTGCCATCGCCGTTCTGATCGTAATCAAACCGCGCGCGCATGGACTTAGTCGAAGTGGCCGTGTCCTCCACTTCGTACTGATAGTTGCCATCGACACTGACCGGCTTCCCATCGACCGTAGTAAACACCGCCCACTGATTGTTGACGCGCTCGCCATCGGCATCGATGCCGGGTTCCGGGTAGGGCAACTTAACAAAGTAGGTGGTTTGAATATGAGACTCGCCCAGCGAATCGTAAATGGTGACCGAGGTCGAAGAGGTGTAGGTGTCAGGATCATCCGGATTGAATGCGCGAGGATCCAACGCCTGGCCATTGGCCGGCAGGTTCATCTGCATATCAATGGTCGAGGTCGCTGTCGGCTCACCCGTGGTCTGAGGCAACTGTACCGGCTTGGTGGTGTTCAGACTGACGGATTGCACCTTGCCATCATCATCGGTCGGCAACGCCCGAAGGTAATCCCCGTGGGCGTTGACGATGTAACTGTCGTTGTCCAAACGAAAAGCGCCAGCGCGGGTGTAGGAAAAGTCCTGATCGCCTTGGTCGGCACTGGTGACAAAGAAGCCACTGCCGTTAATGGCCAGATCCAACGCATTGTTGGTGTAGTCCATCGCCCCCTGGTGAAACTGCTGTGCCACGTTCGAGGTGCGCACCCCGGAGCCGGCGTTGGTTTTAACATGGGTAAACAGCGAATTACTGTACACATCCGCAAACTCGGCCCGAGACTCCTTAAAGCCGACGGTGTTGACGTTGGCAATGTTGTTCGAGGTGGTATCCAGATCTTTCTGCGCGGCGTTAATGCCACTAAGAGCAATATTAAAAGACATGCTAAGCTTCCTTTATCCTTCCGCGACGGCCAGCACGTCACCCAAGGTGATCCCGCCTAAACCTTTCAAATTCAATACAGTTTCATAATCTGCGCCACCTAAGGTGACGCTGGAGACATGGGCGTAGGTGTACACGCCGAGCTCCTCAGTTTTGCCATCCACCATGCCGGTCGAGGAAAAGCTGTAGCTGCCGGTCGGCAAACGGTTGCCGTCGGCATCGGTGCCATCCCAGCTGAAATCCACGTTGCCGCTGCCGCCGGTGGGCAGCTCCATGGTCCGTACCACCTGACCACTGGCGTCCTCGACCCGAACCAACACGCTCTGGCTGCCCGTCGGCACCGTCACCACTCCCCCGATCGGCTCGCTGCCATCCGGCAAATGGCCGGTATTGGACGGCACCAACACCTTTTGGCCCACCAGACCGGAGGCTTCCAGCGCCTGGCCAGAGGTCATCATGGTGTTGAGGCTTTTAATCTCCTCATTGAGCGAATTGATCCCATCGACCGTGGCAAACGACGACATCTGCGAGATCATCTGATCGTTGTCCACCGGCTCAAACGGATCCTGCATCGACAACTGCTGCGACAGCAGGGAGAAGAAATCCTCCTGGGTCAATGCTTGGTTCGGATTGGCCTCGGGCGTTTTCTCCTCTTGCCACTTCAATTGGTCGAGGAACCCGGCGTTATTAATTGTGCTCACAGGCTAAGACTCCTTTTAACCTTTACCCAGACGCAAGGTTTGCTGGGCCATGTCCTTGGCCGCACTGGCCAGTTGCACATTGGCTTGGTAGCTGCGGGTCGCGGAGATCATATTGGCCATCTCCTCCACCACATTAACGTTCGGCTTATAGATATACCCATCCCCATCGGCCAGCGGATGGTTGGGGTTATACTCCGCCATCATCGGCTTATCGCTTTCCACGATCCCGGCGATCAGCACCGGCACGCTTTGCTGCTGATGACTCGCCTGCTGCATTGCCGCCTCAAAGATCGGCTGACGGGCGCGGTACACCGTATCGGCGCTGGAGGCCACGGTGCTGGCGTTGGCCATGTTGGAGGCCGTGACATTCAGCCGGGTCGACTGCGCGCTCATGCCCGAGCCCGCCACATCGAAGATATTAAAAATACTCATCATCAATCTCCGCGGATCGCTTTCTTCATACCGGCAAACTTACCGTCGAGGAAGCCCAGACTCATCTGGTACTCCAAGGTGTTCTGCATAAACATGTTGCGCTCGGTCTGCAGATCCACCGTATTGCCATCACCGGTATCCGGGTGCATCGGCGTGCGATAAAGCAGGCCCGGCTGCGGATCGATATTGACGTCAAAATGCTTGTCATGGCTGCGGGACAGACCGAACGATTGACGCTGGGTCGCTCCTGCCAAAGCCTGCTCAAAATCCAATTCCCGAGCTTTGTACCCCGGCGTGTCCGCATTGGCGATGTTGCTCGATAGCACCTCCGCCCGCTCCGCGCGCACCCCCATCGAGTGCTGATGGATCCCCAGTGCTTTGTCAAAAGAGATGGCCAATGTTTGCCTCCAACTGCCCGTTTGCCACGATAAAGAGATAAAAAGCAAAAGGCGTGCCAGTTGGCACGCCTTTTCATCGGTGTTCGCCGGTCAATCGGCGTTAGCGCTTACGATAGAGGATCCCACTCGGGTAACGCACCATCTCAAACGCATCGCATAGGTTCGCCATCGACTCCGAAGCCCCCAGCATCAGATAGCCTCCGGGGTTCAAAGCGGCAGCAAATTGCCGCAAGATCTGGCGCTTACTCTCGGGGCTGAAGTAGATCAGCACGTTGCGGCAGAAGATCACGTCAAACTTGCCCAGCAACACATAGGAGTCCAGCAGATTGGCGCGTCGAAACGTCACCGCATTGCGGATCTCCGGCTTAACCCGGGCCGCCCCCGCCGGCATCGCCTCAAAGTACTGACGCCGGCGCTCCTCGGTCAGTCCCCGCGCCATCGCCAAGGCGTCATATTCGCCCCGCTGCGCTTGCGCCAGGATCTGATTGTCGATGTCCGTCGCCAAGATCTCCGCACCCTGCATCAAACGGCCCGGATTGCGTAGGCGAAACTCCTGCAGCGACATCGCCAGCGAGTACGGCTCCTGGCCGGACGAACACGCCGCCGACCAGATCCGCAGGCGCCGGCCCTGCCCAGCGAGATCGGTCAAGATGGGCGCCTTAAACAGCTCAAACGGATAGACATCGCGAAACCAAAACGTTTCGTTGGTGGTCATCGCCTCGATCACATCAGTCTTGAGCTGATGCTGACCCATCTGCATGGACGCATGCACCAACTCCGCCAGGGTGCTGTGCTGGTATTGCTCCATCAAAGGGGCCAGTCGACTCCGCACCAGGTACTGCTTGTTGTCGCCCAACACGATACCGCTGTGCTGACTCAGAAAATCCGCAAATGCCTGGTACTCGTTGTTCGCTAACGTCTTGTTCGCCAAAGCTTAAACCTCAGCTTCGCTCAAGTAACGGTTGACCGAGGCCGCCAATTCATCGGGATTGAACTTGGCAATAAACTCGTCTGCGCCAACCTTGTTGACCATCGCTTGGTTGAATACGCCCGACAGCGAGGTATGCAGTAACACGCGCAGCGAGCGCAGCTTAGGATCGGCCCGCACCTCGGCGGTCAGGGTATACCCATCCATCTCCGGCATCTCGATATCGGAGATCACCAGATGCATCTGCTCAGAGATATCGTGCTGGCATTGCGCAGCAAGCTCTTTCAAGCACTGCAGCGCCTCCAAGCCATCTTTCGCCAGGATGATCTCCAGCCCCAACGGCTCCAGTGCCCGCTGCACCTGCTTGCGCGCCACCGCCGAATCATCGGCGACCAGAACCTTACGCTTGGATGCCTGCACCGGCGCCAGCGAGCGCACCACCTCCGCGCTAACGCTAGTGCGCGCCGGGTTGATCTCGTCGAGGATCTTCTCTACATCGAGGATCTCCACCAACTGCTTATCCAGCTCGGTCACGGCGGTCAGATAGTTCCCTTGACCCGCGCCCTTCGGCGGCGGCAGCACCGACTCCCAGTTGAGATTAACGATGCGATCCACCCCGGCCACCAGGAAGGCCTGTACCGTGCGATTGTACTCAGTGATGATGATGAAACTGTCGGCGGTCTGGGTCATCGCCGGGCCACCAATGGCCGCAGACAGATCGATCACCGAGATGGTTTGCCCCCGAATATGAGCCACGCCTCGGATCACCCCACTTTGGTGTGGCAACGCCGTGAGTGGTGGGCACTGCAACACCTCACGCACCTTAAACACATTAATACCGTAACGTTGACGACCGCGAAGGCGGAACAACAGCAGCTCCAAACGGTTCTGACCAACCAGCTGTGTGCGCTGGTTTACGGAGTCGAGGATACTTGCCATGGGGTCGGTGTCCTTATCGAGAGCAAAAAATCGAAGTTTCGTTAGCCGTGTGCATACGACATGGCATAATTATCTGTATTGTATCGTTATAATGCAGCGGCGTTTTAGCAGTTTCCCTGATCAGGTTCAAGTAAAGGCCAGAATTGCCCTACCATGAAAATCAAACAGTTCACCAGTGCCACCCTCAGCATTCTCTGTATCAGCGCCATAATGTGCGGTAGCGCAGCGGCCGCCGAAACCATGTCGCATCAGATCATTCAGCAAACGGCCGAAGACTACGTCGCCGCCTTTACCGAATTCCCGCCAGGAGCGGATGTCGACATTCAGGCCAATGCATTGGATAAGCGACTGAGTTTGACCCAATGTGAATTACCTTTGATGGCGAGCGCGCCGGCAAATAACGGCAGTGGGCGCCACATCACAGTTAAGATCAGCTGCCCGGTCAGCGGCGGTTGGACCCTGTACGTCCCGGTGCAAACCCGCATTCGCTACCCCGTGGTGATCAGCCGCGCGGCGCTGGCGCCGGAAACCCTACTCGAGCCCTCACAATTAACAACCGAGCTGCGGGATGCCCACAGCCTCCGAGGCAATCACTTCTCCGATCCCAGCGAGTTGATAGGCGCCCGCCTGATCCGCCGTGTCGGCGCCGAGCAACCGATCCGCAGCAACAACATCTGCCAGGTTTGCAGCGGCGATCTGGTCACCATTCTGGCCCGCTCCAGCGCACTGGAGCTCAAAACCTCCGGCGAAGCCATCGGCAATGGCACCGTTGGCGAAACAATACGGGTGAAAAACAGCCGCTCGCAGCGTATCATTGACGCCCGAGTCGTTGCCGTTGGCACCGTCGAAGTCCGGCTCTGATCTTTTCTCTAAAGAAAACGATTGGACGGACGATACAGTTAATAACAGACGTACACAGTAAGCAACGGAGCCAACCCGATGGCTATCGATCTGAACAACCTGATCGGAGGCGCACCACGTGCCCTCAATCAACACACCCAAGCCGCCGCGCACAAAGCGCCACAGGCCGAGGCCCAACCCCATACGCATAAAGGCGATGAGGTGGTGCTGACCGAGCAGGCACAGCAACTCAAGCGTGCAGAAGCCAGCCTGGCCTCCGCCACCGGCATTGATCAGGCCAAGGTCGACAGCATCAAAGCCGCCATCGCTGAAGGCCGCTACCATGTCGATCCGGAAAAACTGGCCGACAACATCGCCCGCTTCGAAAGCGAGCTTGATGGGCTGATGGACTGATCCATGAGTCAGCCCCACATCGCTGATCTGCTGTCGCAACAGCTGACCCGTCTGGGCCAGCTGTTGGCGCTTCTGGAGCAGGAAACCGACGCACTGGTCAACCGAGAGGTTGAGCAGATCGAAACCCTGCTCAAACGGAAATTGGCCATGCTCGACGAAGTGGCACTCGCCGACGGCAATCTGGCGCGCCACCCCGATCTCGCGCAGCTCAGCGCCGATCCCGAGCTACAGCAGCAGACCACCCAGGCCAAAGCCCTACTGGCCCAGTGCAAGCAACGCAACCTGCACAACCAGCAACAGGCTGAGTTGGCCTCCGCCAGTCTGGCCCGCTTGCAGCAAGTGCTGCTCAGCACCACCCGCCACAGCAAGTCCATGACCTATAACGACAGCGGTCAAACCCACGTCGGCTCCCGGCTCGGTAAAAGCATTAAAGCGTAAGAGCAGCGGTCCGCTATCAGCGGTCAGTTTGAAGCGAGAGCTAGATCGAGAGCGAATGCGAGTGCGAGAGCAAATGCGGATCGCGCACGATAGCTCGAAGCGCCACTGCGCACCGAACCTGTTTATCGTTTAAGCCAAAGACTCGGCGTCCGACAACGGGCTGAGTCCTGCCCCCAGCAATGTCTCCCCCACTCCACGCTTGCGCTTATCCAGCGCCAAGCAGCTTACTGCCGTACCTCCGCACTTCCCTCCCGCTCCCACTCTGCCTAATCGCTGATCGTTTAACGCTGATCACTGCTCCTCCGCGCTGCTCTCCGCACTTCGCTCCCGCTCTGTCTGATCGCTTGCTGCTCTCCGCACTTCGCTCCCGCTCTGTCTGATCGCTTAAAGCTTAACGCTGACCGCTGCTCTCCTGCGCTGCTCTCCCGCACTTCGCTCCCGCTTTGACTGATCGCTTACCGCTGAAAGCTTATAGCTGCTCTCCCCCGCTCTGACTGATCGCTTACCGCTGAAAGCTGACCGCTGCTCTCCCGCACTTGCGCAAACAAAAGCCCCCGCTGCCTTACGGCAACGGGGGCTTGTTCTAACGCAGAGCGTCAGTTGCGATTAGGCCACTTTGGCTTCCAGCGCTTTACCCAGACCCGCAGTGTTCTCTACGAACAACAGGTGGGCAACCGCACCGTCCATCACAACCACGTGCTGAACACCCGCCGCCACCAGGGCGTCTTTGTTCAGCACAGCGGTGTCTGCCAACTCAACACGCAGACGGTTGTCAGCGATGGCTTTGACGGACTTCAGACCAGCCAGCTCGGCGGACAGGGCGTCTGCTTTCGCTTGGTCTTCCGCAGAGGCTTCAACCACGGCTTCAGCAGCTGCAGCTACCGGCTTGGCCGCTTCGAAACCGCCAGACTTGAGCATCTCTTCCATCTCAGTCTTAGTGATCTCAGCGGTGGTGCCGACGATCGCCTGGATGGCGTTACCAGACACCAGGACACCGGAGGCACCCAGTTGCTTCAGGCGAGCCTGATCCACCTTGGAAGCGTCAACCACGGTCATACGCAGACGGGTGATACAGGAATCGACGTTGGCCAGGTTTTGCGGGCCACCGAAGGCTTCGATGAAGTTCTGAGCACGCTCGGTACCTTGACCGGCATCCACTTCCTCAACGTCGTCATCACCGCGACCCGGGGTCATCAGGTTGAACTTGGTGATGGCAAAGCGGAACACGGTGTAGTAGATAGCGGAGTAACACAGACCGATAGCGATCATCAGCGGCACTTTCTGCGCGTTAGCACTCAGTACCACGAAGTCGATCAAACCGTGGGAGAAGCTGGTGCCGTGCACGATACCCAGACTGTTGGACACCACGTAAGCGGAACCCGCCAACAGAGCGTGGATCACGTACAGTACCGGCGCAACGAACATGAACGCAAATTCCAGCGGCTCAGTAATACCGGTCAGGAAAGAGGTCAGCGCAGCGGATACCATCAAGGAGCCGACTTTCGCTTTGTTCTCAGGCTTAGCGCAGTGAATGATGGCAAACGCCGCAGCCGGCAGACCAAACATCTTGAAGAAGTAACCACCCGCCAACTGACCGGCAGTCTCATCACCCGCCAAGAAACGGTTGATCACGCCACGCGCAACTTCACCATTAGCCAACTCATAAGAGCCCGCTTCGAAGAAGAACGGTACGTTCCACACGTGGTGCAGACCGAATGGGATCAAGGAGCGCTCGATCACACCGTACAGACCGAAGGCCAACGTTGGGTTCTGGTAAGCAGCCCAGTGGGAGAAGCTGTCGATGGCCCAGCCGATCGGCAACCACAATACGGTCATGATCGCACCCACCGCAATGGCGGTGAAACCGGTGATGATAGGCACCGCACGCTTACCAGCGAAGAAGCCCAGGTACTGAGGCAGCTCCAGCTTGAAGAAACGGTTAAACGCCCAAGCCGCAATACCACCGGCGATGATGCCACCCAAAACACCCACATCGGTGCCCGGTGCCAACAGCGTGATGGTCTTGATCATGATGGCGTAACCCACCAAGGCCGCAACGGCTGCGACACCGTCGTTCTTGGTGAAGCCCAGTGCCACACCCATGGCGAACAGCAGACCCATGTTACTGAAGACAGCACCACCGGCCGCTTCCAGCAACTGGGACACGATCTCAGGCAGGAAGCTGAAGTTGGCAGCGCCCACACCCAGCATGATACCGGCTACCGGCAATACAGAGACCGGCAACATCAGCGCTTTACCGACCTTCTGCAGGGTCGCAAATGCGTTACTAAAAATACTCATTATTCTATTCGTCCGTCACTCGGGCTTAAGCGCAGTTGGATTTGGCTTCGTGGGCAGCGTGAAACTCTTTCATCAGTTCACGTACCTGCTTGGCATCGGTGCAGGTCATGGCCTTCATCGCCAGCTCCTGACACTCGGCTTTGCTCAGGCTACGAACCTGATGCTTCACCTCAGGGATAACCGGTACGGAGCAAGACAGCTCCTCGACACCCAGACCCACCAGCAGTGGCACAGCGTCTTTCTCGCCCGCCAGACCGCCACATACGCCGGTCCACTTACCCGCAGCACGCGCCGCATCGGCAGTCATCTTCACCAGACGCAGCACCGCAGGGTGCAGGCCGTCGGCAATGCCCGCCAGTTTCGGGTGACCACGGTCGATCGCCAGGGTGTACTGGGTCAGATCGTTGGTACCGATGGAGAAGAAGTCCACGTGTGGTGCCAGCATGTCAGCCATTACCGCCGCAGAAGGTACTTCGATCATGATCCCCACTTCGATGGTGCTCATGTCGATCCCCAGCTTGGCAGCTTCTTCCGCCAGGATCTCTTTGGCCAGAGTCAGCTCAAACAGAGAGGAGATCATCGGGAACATGATGCGCAGACGACCCGCATCGGCAGCCTTCAACAAGGAGCGCAGCTGCTGACGCAGAACCGCAGGCTTGTCCAGACCAACACGAATACCACGCTCGCCTAGGAACGGGTTTTCCTCTTCTGGCAGCGGCAAGTAAGGCAGTGGCTTATCGCCACCCACGTCCAGAGTACGCACGATCAGCGGGCGATCGCCCAGCGTGGTCAGTACGTCACGAACCGCTTGCTCTTGCTCGGCTTCGGTTGGGAAGACCGCAGAGGTTTCGTACAGGAACTCAGAGCGCAGCAGGCCAACCGCCTCACCGCCCTTCTCAACCAGCTTAGGTGCGTCGGAGACTTTGGCGATGTTACCGGCGATCTCAACGTGCACACCGTCGGTGGTGTAGGCTTTTTCATCTTTCGCGGCGTTGGCAGCGGCTTGCACCTCAGCTTGACGCTGCTGTTGCAGAGCCAGCTCAGCCAATTCGGCGTCGGATGGGTTCAGCAGGATCTGACCTTTGGTGGTGTCCATCAGCGCGGCGCTGCCGTGCAGGTTCAGAACACGCTCTTCCACACCGGCCATGGCGGCAATGCCCATGGCACGCGCCAGGATCGCAGAGTGGCTAGAGGAGCCACCCAGCACAGTGGCGATAGCCAGTACGCGCTTAGGATCTAGGTTGGCAGTGTCGGAAGGGGTCAGATCTTTGGCCACCAGAATGGTGTTTTCTGGCAGATCAGAAGGGATGGTTTCCTGAGACAGACCCGCCAAGATGCGGGACACACGGCCACCAACATCACGCAAGTCAGCCGCACGGCCTGCCAGCAGCGCATTGTCCATGCCCGCCAGGAAGTCCGCTTGCTTCTCAATCGCTTTCGCCCAGGCAAAGCCCGCAGACTTACCGCTGTTGATAGCAGCAACGGCGGTGTCGTACACGTCAGGATCTTCCAGCAGCTCTTGGTGTGCCACGAAGATATCGGCCTTCTGGCCCATGCCCTTCTCGCGCAGCTCAGCCACAAAGGCAACCAGAGTTTGCTTGGCTTCAGCAACCGCTTTGTCCAGCGCCGCTTTATCCGCCGCCGCATCGGTACCCTGCTCGGTCACGGCCGGCAGTTCCGCTTCGATCACGTACAAGGTGCCCTTGGCTTGACCGGCAGACGCCTCAATACCAATGACCTTACGCTCGTCGTTGGATTTTTCGATCAGCAGAGACTCTTCGGCGTAGATATCGAAATCGTTGGCCGGAGCCTTCTTCTCAACCACCGCGTTAGGATCCGCACCCTCTTCGCCCAGACCCGCTTTCAGGCCCTCAACCAGAGCGGCGATCGCCGCGTCGGCGTCGTCACCGTGCGCCAGAACCTTCACTTCGTCACCGAAAGCGATGTTCATGCCCATCAGCGCAACCACAGAGCGCGCGTTCACTTGCTTGCCGTCTTTCTCCAGCATCATGGCGCTGTCAAACTGCTTAGCAATGGCCACAATGGCGGCGGAAGGACGCGCGTGAATACCGGTTGGGTTAATCACAGTCACCGGCTCGGAGGCTTGCATCTGCGCCGCATCAACGACCGCCGCAGTATCCGCCTTCAGCTGAGCTTCAAACAGGAAATCACCCGCCTGAACAAAGGTCGCATCCGTGGTCTTCAAAGACGCAATGCGGTCCTGATCGGTCAGCAAGATAACGGTACGCATGGACTTAACGCCCTGAGCCACCGGATCCATGTCCACTTCAACCAGCGGGGTCTTGGCGGTCACCTTTTGACCCGCTTCAACCAGCGCCTTAAAGCCTTCGCCACGCAGCTTAACGGTGTCCACACCAATGTGGATCAGCAACTCAACACCGGATTCGGTGGTCAAGGTAACCGCGTGGCGTGAAGGGTGGATCTGAGTCACAGTCGCGTCGCAAGGCGCGACCAGCACATTCTCAGTTGGGTCAACGGCAAAACCGTCACCCACCATCTTCTGTGCAAACGCCGGATCTGGCACATGCTCCAGAGGACAGGCAATACCGGTAAACGGCGAAAGCAGCTGGATCACTGCCGGTTTATCTACGGTCATGGGTACTAAGTCCTTAGTTTTTGAAATTGGTTGAGTGCATACGTCATTAACCTGTCTGGTGTGATCGCCTGTTCCAAGGCTCTCTTGATCACGGGTGGCACTTACATCGGCCGGTTCACAGGAATACTCATATAGATGGGTGCAACAGTAGCTTAAGGTGAATTAATTTCAGTGATTTAGACGACACTATTGGCACCGTTTTTTGTATTTATTACACAATTTGCTACCCCGCCCTCAAGTCTCGGACGACGTTTGCCGCGCATGCGCGAAATTCTGAAAGTGGAATTTATCCTACCCTGCGCCACGGAGCGCCCACTTCATTCGAAAAGTTTGATCCAGGCCGAGACAAACTGGATTTATATGAGGTCAAACTCAAATAATCGCAGCCGGATACAAACGCTCGTTATGTTGTTTAATTACAACAAGGATCCTGCCGTTACCCGTTGTTATTCCCAGTGAATTTACACAGCTTTGCGAAGCGTCAATGACCAGCCCGACAAAGCACGCGTGACCCATATCACGCTCCGTACAAAACCCCACGCTTGCGCTCAGCCTCAGTAAACGCCGAGAACAAAAAAGCGGCCTCATCGGAGGCCGCTCTGGATCAAGCAATGCGCTTAGTAATAGGTCACCTTACGGATCCGCTGTCGCGGCCGCTGCTGATACAGCTCCCACACGGTGCGAAAGTCCAACTCCATCTCGGTAATATAGCTGTCGCCCACCGGATAACTGCGGATCACCCGCGCGCCGCGGATCACGCCATCAACCTGAGCACGAAAGTTGTCGTCCGCCAGCACCAGTTCATCCACCACGCTGCTGCTCTGGATCCGCTGGCCATAAACCTGCTCCGCCAACTCTCGGTAAGCATCCAGCTTGGCCGCCCGCATCGCGCGGCGCATCTTCTCCTCATCATTGTTACCGAGCTGAGCAGAGAGTGGGGCGATCCCCGTGGCCGTCAGCACCGGAAAGCTGTCGGGCTGGATCGGCTCATATTCCACATGGCGATCCATCGCGCAACCGACCAGTAGCACACTCAAAACCAGACTCAACCACAGTTTCATTGCGCGCGCTCCCATTCAATCACCGTGCCTCGCCCACCATCGGCATGACGATACAACCGCCCCTGCTCCATACTCACCAACCCCGCCGGACGGAAAAACGCCGGCAACTGCTGCCACGGCACCTGGCCCTGACTGGCTGACAACACCCGATTGTTGGCCACGGACAAGATCCGACTGTGGATCTGCACCCCATCGCGACTGCGCGCAACGGTCGCCACCAAGACCTGATCCACCGACATCTCGCTGGACAACTGAGTGACATCCCGGCTCAGCAACAAATTTCCGCGCTCGCCGATACGCACCCGATCCGAGCCATTGAGATCCACCACCTGCATCCCCTGCTGGTGCAGCGCCGCGACCATCGCCTCGCCCAGTTGCAGCGAGAACGCACTGCTGCGCTCATACTCATCCAGCATCACCGGCGTGGTGATCGCCAACACCGGCTCACCGTCCCTATCGCTGTGATGACGCATCAAGTCGACCGCGATGCGGTCCGCCAGCGCATTGATCGCCCCTTGAGGCGGCAAAGGCTTGCCGCCATCGTCAAAGCCTGAATATTGTTGCTCGCCCCCAAATGGGGCACAGGCGGTCAATAAACCCGCCAGCAAGACTGCGACCCAACGCATGTTTGCTCCTTCCGCACACAATTTGCCTTATTGTCCTTGGCTATCGGCGCAAAAACCATAACCTTTAGGCACACCACTTGCTTATAATCGCCATACCCAAGAAAACAGACCCTTGCGACGCGGAAGCTACCCAACCTCATGAGATCGACCTTAGCCTTACTCCTAGCCCTGCTGATCAGCCCCAGCGTATTGGCCCTGCCCTTTGAGATCACCGGACAAGCCCCAGTGATCAACAACGACGAAGACGACGCACGGCGCCGCGCCATCGATCGCGCACTCAGCCAGGCGATCTTCAGCCAAGGCGGCATGGTCGACTTTAACCAGAGCAGCCAAAACGGCGTGCTGGAGCAGGAGCAAGTGAGCTGGCAAAGCCGCAGCCAAGTGCGCTCCATGGAGTTGCTCTCCGAGCATCGCAAAGGGGATATCTACTCCGTTGAGCTGCTGGTTGAGCTCGAATCGGCCAGCGACAATCAATGCCAGGGGCTGGTCGGCCGCGCCGCCATCACCCTGCCCCGCGCTCAGGTGCGCTATCGGGAACAATTGGTGCCCGGTGGCCTCTACGAGCTGGACGGCGCCTTCGTCCGCCTGCTCGCCAACGCCATCAGCGGCGAATCCCGCAACGCCTTCGCCAGCGCCCGAGACGATCTGCGCCTCGATCTGCTCTCGCCCCAACCCGACTGGATCATGAGCCTGGGTGAGCAAGAGGGCAGTCAATATATCTTGAACCTGATCATCGACGATCTCAGCGTCGATCGTCCCGACAAACTGTTTGGCTACATAGAACGCGATGCCACACGCACCATCGCCATCGAAGCGCGACTGTACGACGCCTTCAGTGGCGAGCGAGTCTGGCAGCAGCGCTACCGCAGCGCAGCTGCCTGGGAATACAAACGTCAAGAGATGGCCGATACCGCCACAGAGCGCTTCTGGGCCTCGGATTTTGGCGCCGAACTGCGTCGCCTCGGCATGGATATCATCGCCGATCTCGACGGACTGCTCACCTGCCAACCGCTGCAAGGGCGGATCACCCGGCTCGAGCACGACACCGCCATCCTCGATCTAGGCCTACGTAACGGCGTCCGCCCCGGCGACCGACTGCAGCTGGTGCAGCAGCGTGAGCTCAGCGGACAACACTGGGGCGAAGCGAGCCGCGTCACCCTCATCCTCGAACAAGTCCGCCCCGAGTCCGCCCGTGCACGCATTCAAGGGGATGGCGCCATGACCGGTGTCCAGATCGGCGATTGGGTCGAGCGCGCCAGCCGTTGATCCCAGCGCGCCGCCAGAAGTGAGTGCCCAGCAATGCGGCGAACGGTGATCAAGCCCAGAACGAGCGAGATCACCGTTCGCGATAACGACCTCGTTGACCGAGGCCAAAGCGCCGTTGTCCCGGCTCACAGACCGGACAATCGACTCAACCGTTCGACGCAGCCGGCGCCGGGCTGATCATTCGATACAACAAAGCGCCGATCATCGCACCGGCGATCGGCGCCAACCAAAACAGCCACAGCTGCGACAGCGCCCAATCCCCGACATAAACTGCCACCCCCGTGCTCCGCGCCGGATTGACCGAGGTATTGGTCACTGGAATGGAGATAAGGTGGATCAAGGTTAAACACAAGCCAATGGCCAAAGGCGCAAAGCCCGCCGGCGCCCGCTCATCCGTCGCCCCCATGATCACCACCAGAAACAGCGCCGTCATCACCACCTCGCACACCAGCGCCGCCGCCAACGAATACCCACCCGGAGAATGCGTACCATAGCCATTCGAGGCAAACCCCGCGCTCAGCTCAAAACCCGCCTGACCGGAGGCGATCACATACAGCACCCCACCCGCCAATATACCGCCAACCACCTGAGCAGCGACATAAGGCAACAGATTCGAAAACGGAAACCGGCCGCCAAGCCAAAGCCCCACTGACACCGCAGGATTCAAATGGCACCCCGAGATATGGCCGATGGCATACGCCATGGTCACCACCGTCAAACCAAAGGCCAGCGACACCCCAAGCAGACCGATCCCCACCTCAGGAAACCCCGCCGCCAGCACCGCACTGCCACAGCCTCCCAACACCAGCCAAAACGTACCGACACACTCCGCCATCGCCTTACGCACCATACTTCGCCTCCACCCACCAGACATTCAGCCGCCGCGTCGCAGCCGCAAAAAAGGAGCCATAAGCCTAGTGGAGGAAGCGACAAAACGTGAAGTTTCAGTGCGCTGGCGCCACATCATCGAAATAACCGCGAAAAAACGCCGACAATGCTCCCGCGATCAGCCCCATCAACGCCACTCGACGATAAGACTGGTGAGAAAAGCAGCACTTGCGCGTTAACCCTTTCTTTTCGCCACAAAATGTCGCTAGAATGACGTCCGTCTCCCCATAGCTCAACAGGATAGAGCAGCCGCCTCCTAAGCGGCCGATAGAGGTTCGAGTCCTCTTGGGGAGGCCAAGCTTGAAAAATAGTTTATATAAATCAATACGTTGAGCTTGTCCTCCGTCCTCAAGACCACCCATAGACCCCCTAATCCACATTAGATAGTTTCAATCATACTTCGATCGTATTGGTATCTAGGCAGTCTATCTTCCGCTCAACTATCTTCGCTTCCCCCACCGAGAGCTGAGTAGCTTAGCTCTTTAACTTAACTAGGGGATAAGCTCGATCAGCCCTCCCTCCAGCAAACTTTGAGAACATAACAGGCTCTCCGACGGACGGAAAATCGCCATACACACTATTCCTGTGATAGAAAACATCGTTACTGCCCTGCACAAAAATAAAACCATAACTGTTGTGCTGTAAGTTCTTGATATTTCCGACAAGCCTTTTACAAACTGGATAACACAGAGTGCTACATTTACTCACCAGTTGATCAGCAGTTGGTCGTTTGACAGGGTCAACTTGCAAACACTCTTCAATGATGTTTATCAGTTGCTCAGATAGTGATTTAAACTGCCTATTTGATGTAATGAACTCGGGGAACTCATCATACTTCCCTTCGAGTATCTTACTTACAGATCTCAAACCTGTTCCAAAAGGTTTCTTACCGCAGATAAGCTCATACATCATGGCGCCTAGAGACCAAACATCAGCCTTCAAGGTAACCTCTCTTGGAGTATCTATTACTTCTGGTGCCATATACGGCAAAGCTCCTACAGCGGTAGCAGAAGCACTTATCGTATCGTGACCTCCTTCAGCGGCTTCGACGATTTCCCCCTCAGCTAGCTTCGCAACGCCGAAATCCGTAATCTTGATTTCCTCGATATTAATTCCACCAGAAACCATAACATTCGTTGGCTTTAAGTCTCGGTGTAAAACGTTCACATGGTGTGACGCTGCAAGTCCCTTAGAAAGGTGGTGAAATACCTTGGCACAAAGAAATGGGTCTAACTTATCAACTTTTTGAAGAAGAGCCTTTTGCATATCATCGCCATATATCACTTCCTCAATAAGATATGATTTAGTATCTGACTCAATGTAGTCTAAAGTCTTTGCAATATTCGGGTGATTAACTCTAGCTGAAACGATCGCACTTCTATGAAACCTCTTTTCAGCCGAATTGTTCTTTGGAGTTTTCAAAGCGACCTGACGGCCTAAAACTTGATCATCGGCAAGGTAGACATATTGCATACCGCCTTCACCCAAAAAACCTTGAATGATGTACCTACCACCTACAACATCTCCTATAGAATGCGGCCCATTCATAAAGCTACCTCCGGATTAGATACATCAAATGTAATATATGTTCGTTCCCAGTTATGTCTATTTTGGTCACCTATCGCAACAACACAAGAGCCCGGTATTGCCATCCCTGATAATGCTCTAGTATCGTTAACAGATACTTCTCCAACTACGTTTTGAAGCCTAAAATCAAAACCATCATAAGTGATATTAAAAGAACCGATATTTCCCAAACTAAGAGCTGCTGACCGATTATGCATATCTAAAGTGTGCGTTTTTGCATTAGAAACCGCGAGTGCTTGATGTTTATTAAACAGTAAGTGCTTGGATAAGGCATCTCGTATTTTAGAGATACTTGGTCGCTGTTCTGGATTGCGAGAAAAGCAGGATTTAAATAGATCAATCAACTCACCATGCCCCTGAAGCAATGTTCCGTTAAATACATCATCTGGAGCAAGTCTTGGTGGAACTTGTCTAAGAAGTTTCGGTATATCTCCCGTCGCCAAATACAATGCAGTAGCACCATAAGCATATACATCGATAGCTTGTGTAAACTCAACTACTTCATTACTGTATAGTTCTGGTGCGGCAAAGCCTATGGTTCCTTTAAACCCAAGCGTTTTTGCCTCTTCACCAGTTTCCCTCGAGAGTCCAAAGTCAAAGATCTTTACAACACCCTCAGGATCAACTTTGATATTGTTTGGTTTAATATCCCTATGAATCAAACCTGCATCATGAATGTCCGATAATCCAGAGGCCACCTGCCACAGAACCCTTAAAAGGTCATCTTTGTCAGTTGGATGACTTGAACTGTCTAAGAGATCACTTCCATCAACGAACTCTAACACTATTCCTAGCTCGTCTTCTCCTGTTGAGATCAAATCATATACTTGAACAACGTTTTTAGATCTCATCTTTAGAAGAGCAGCAATTTCGTCTTTTATTCTATCAACTTCAATTCTATCCTTGATGAACTTAGTAGCTACATATCTATCAAGGTGCTGATCATTGCACTTTACAACCCCACTAAACCCACCGTATTCGGCTACATCAACGGGAACATATCTACCGCTTAGGTTGTCAACTATCGCTGTTGTCATTAAAGTCCATCCTCAGGGCGGGATCGTACTTTGTTAATGGAAGTTGATACCAGCGATCTGCTGTGATCTAATCGGGCTCTCCGTCATCATAGATCCCCCCCAAATGACCCTGATTGAACACCTCACCGTTATTGAAGA
>NZ_BAABJZ010000084.1:0-44825 GCF_039543565.1 Ferrimonas pelagia
AAATGGTAATGCCAGGCGATAACATCCAGATGGAAGTTACCCTGATCGCGCCAATCGCGATGGAAGAAGGCCTGCGTTTCGCTATCCGTGAGGGTGGCCGTACCGTAGGTGCTGGTGTTGTTGCTACCATCGTTGAGTAATCAACGGTAGTACACACTACTCAGAAAAGGGCGCCTTAGGGCGCCCTTTTTGTTATCTAACTCCCGCTCACCTTTCCCTTCCTTCGTCGCCTGCTGCTCGCACTATTGGCCAGAATACTCCAGTCCCTTTCCACCATTGACCCAAATTTTGACTACGCTTTGTTCACTTACGGAAGCGTCTGATCTGCTCAGGAAAGAGCCCGTGTGAGATTGGTTACTCGATTTTGGGAATAATTATGACTGAGCCTTCCGATAGCGAGTTATCGGCGACTGCAGCGCCCATTCGGCTGTCCGTGTTGATGGCGACCTTAGGCGGCCCCTGCGTGCTTTCCGCGCTGCGCTCTGTGTTGAGTGAGCCCGGTGACGGGTTTGAGATCGTATTGGTGTTGGATACACCCGCGGTCAACCCCGCTGCGCTGCTTTCCCCCTTGAGCGCCGAGCAGCGAGCCAGGATCCGGCTGATCCAAAACCCTGAGAATCTGGGACTAACCCGCTCGTTGAATATAGGGCTGGCCGCATGCCAGGGGGAGTTCATTGCGCGCCTGGACGATGATGACCAGTTCGCGCCCGGGCGGATCGCTAAGGTATTACACATTTTCGATGCGGATCCGGAGACCGATCTGTTGACCGGCTCGGTGTCGGTGTCGATGACGGGGCGCGGTTATCGCTTGTCGGTCCCTCATTCGCATGAAGCACTGGCCCGTTTGCTGCAGCGCCGGAATGGCTTGGTGCACTCCGCATTGAACATTCGTCGCTCTGTTTTGGTGGAGTGCGGTGGCTACAACGAAGGCTTCCGCTTTGCCCAAGATTACGAGCTTTATCTGCGCTTGCTGCGTTATGGCAAGCGATTTAAAGGGACGGAGCAGCTTTTGGCCCAGCGGATCGAGGGGGCAGAAAGTATCACCCTGACCAAGCGTCGCCACCAGGCGCTGTATTCTCTGGCCGCATTGTCGATGCATCACGCTCAGATCTGGGGGGAGGGGCCTGGCGACATACGCCCCATCCTTGGCTCGGTTGCCCGTTTCGCGTGTCCCTCTGCACTGCGCCAGCTGATCCGCTGGTTGCGCTCTTTCCGTTCTAAGGCGTTATTGCGATGACAAAGACTACGATCTTGGTGCTGTTTTCCTATGGGATGTCGGCGACGCGCTGGCAACAGATGGGGATCTTGGAGAAAGAAAAGGTGATCTTTGAAGCCTATCTGGCCAATGGGTTGGCGCAGCGTGTGTTGTGGTTTACCTACGATCCAGCCGATGAGGTGCTGATCGCCCAGATGCAACAAGAGGGTCGACTCGATCGGGGCATTGAGGTGATCCCAGTACCGACTTGGCTATCGAGACCGGGGGGTAAACTGTTGTACTCGCTATTGGGTCCCTGGTGTCGTCGGAGCTGGTTTCGCCAGGCCGATGCGATGATCAACCATCAAACTAGCGGCAGTTGGACCGGGATCATCGCCAAGCTCATCGGGCATGGACGCTTCGTCTATCGCTATGGCCACTCTTTGTGGCGGCGCCATTTGGATCGGCGCCAATATGGCCGCTTGGCCTTTTCGTGGCCGTTGGATCGATTGGCGATGGCGGTGTCGGATCATGCGTTGGTGTGTACCCAAACCGATTATCGCCAGACGTCACAGGGGCGGGGCGTCAGCTTGTGTCCCAACTTCATCGATACCGACGATGGCTTGATGGCCGTGCCCGAGCCGATTGCCCAGCGGGTTGCACGAGGCGTCTTCGTCGGGCGTTTGATGCCCTTTAAGAATCTGTTTCATCTGATCGAGGCTTGTCATCAACAGGGGCTGGGGCTGGATCTGTATGGGGATGGCCCGTTAAAGGCGGGGCTGCAGGCGCATGTTCAATCACTCGGGGCGGACTGTCGCTTCCTTGGGGTGAAACCGAATCGCGAGCTTCGCGTCGCGCTGCGCCAGTACCGCTATTTCTTTTTGGTGAGTAATTATGAAGCGATGCCCAAGGCGTTGTTGGAAGGTTTGGCGGCGGGGTGTGTGAGTGTGGTCAGCCCCAACTACGGCTGTGCCGAGATCGTGGAAGATGGGGTGACGGGGTTCATCAGCGCGGATTGGAGTGTGGCCGCCATTGCCGCTGCCATTGCCCGCGCGAAGACGGCCGATCAGGCGCGGATCAGCCAGGCGGCTGTCAGGCTGGTGGAGCAACAATATTCGCTTAAGCGGGTGATGGCATTGCACCGACACGCCTTATTGGGGGAGGCGCTATGAGGGCACAGGTGCCGGAGGCGTTACCGGGCCAATGGGTGGTCGCCGTGTGGTTCGCCTTGTTCTGGTTTCTTTCGGTGGCATTGGTGAAATGGGAGTTTGGCCTGCCGCTGCGCACCTTGGTCCTGGTCGCTGGGTTGGGCTGGCTGATGTTCAGTTACCGGATAGAGTTGCAATGGTGTGTGCGACATAATCCATTTTTCCCGGCGCTGTGCGGCTTTGGTCTGCTGGGTACCCTCACATCTGCGTGGTCTGGCGTGTCGTTGCCATTGACGGGATTGATGTTGGTGAAGTGGGCGATCCAACCTGGATTGATCTTGCTGTTTACCATGCTGTCTTGTCGGGTGTTAGGCGCTCATCGGGTTTTGCTGCTGGTGCTTTCAGGCGTGGTGATCTCGGCGGTTGTGGCCATCCTGCAGGGATTGGATGTGCAGGCAGCGTGGGATCTGAAATACAAGCTGGAGCAGTTGCAGGGGCTGGATCGCAGCTTGGTGATCTCCGCGGAGCAGAGTAGCGAATTTGGCCGCTTTAGCGATCGCTTCCGCGCCCGTGGTCTGTCCTACTCACCGATCCATTTAGGCTATCAAGTAACCTTGGTGTTTGCGCTGCTTTACTATGCTTGGCAAACCCGCCGCCGGGCACTGTGGCCGCTGTCGCCTCCGGTGACCTTTGCGCTGGTTGGGGTACTGCTGGCCGCGGTGGTCTTTTCCGGTACTCGCTCCTCCTTGTTTGGCTTACTCCTGATCATTCCGGTTCATATGTTGCTGTTCAGTCGCTATCGCTTTGCCAGCCTATTGCTGGTGGCGACTGGATTGCTTTTGGCACCCGCGCTGTTCTATACCCTGTCTGAGCTATTCCAGCTGCGGATTTTTAGTACGTCAGACTCCTCCTTTGCAGCCCGTCTTCCTCTGACTCTACTGGGTCTGAAACTGGTGATGGTCAATCCATTGGGTTATGGCTGGTTGGTTGAGGCCAGTGATCTGGCTCAACAGTTCTGGCACACCTTGTATCAGCTCGATAATGCGGAGGTGGTGGTGCACCGAGGGATCCACAACCATGCGGTGAAGCTGTTGTTTGTCTATGGCGTGCCGGGGTTGGTGTTGATGCTGTGGCTGTTGCGGCGAATGGCGCAGCAATATGGCGGCGCCCTGTTGGTGGGGCTCAGTGCGTATTTCTTCCACGCGCTGTTTCACAATGATGGGATCTTCCTCGGCGGCAACTACATCTGGCTGTTTCTTGGTTTGGTGCACTATCACTGGTTGAGCCACGGAGGTGTACATGGCCGCTAATGTGCGGATCGCCTTTGTTGGCGGCCGGGGCGTTGATTCGCGATATGGCGGCGTCGAAAACGCCATCTGTCAGCTGGCGTCTCGCATGGCGGCCTATCCGCGCACCGAGATCTGGGTGACGGGGCGAGGACGCGGGTTGGGGTTTCGCCGGCAACGTTTTGGGGACGTGCATGCGCTGCAGGCGCCCAAGGTGGTGGGCAAGCTGGGCCATGCGATCTGTACTGCGATACTGTTGCTGCACTTGATGCTGGTGGTGCGGCCCCAGGTGGTGTTGTTGTTTGCCTCGGGCCCCTGTGTGTTTTCCGGGTTACTTCGACTGTGTGGCGTACGGGTGATCGCGTGTCTTAGGGCGATCGACAGTCAGCGCGATGGCTGGCGTGGGCCGGCCCGTTGGATCCTGCGGGCCGGTGAGTATGCGGCCCTGAATCATGCGGACCTCTGTACGGTGAATAGCTTGGCGATGCAGCGTTATTTTGCTGGCCGCGGTGCGGAGACGGTGTATATCCCTAATGGGATCACGCCGTTATTGGCTGATAGGGTGGGCTATTTGGACACCATGGGCTTGGCTGCCAATGGCTATCTGTTGTATGCCGGTCGGCTCGATCCGGTCAAGCGACTGGATGTGCTTTTGCGGGCGCACGCTGGATTGCCAAAGGCGTTGCGTATGCCTTTGGTGGTTGCTGGGGATAAGTGTAAGTCTGCTGAATATAAGCGTCAGCTTGAGCAATTGGCTGGTACGGAGGTGATCTTCCTCGGCCATGTGGATCAAGGCACGCTGTCGACCTTGATGCGCCATTGCGCGTTATTCATTCTGCCTTCGGTGTTGGAGGGGATGTCGAACAGCCTGCTCAGTGCCATGGGGGCGGGGCGTTGTGTCTTGTGTGCCGATGTGGAGGAGAACGCGGATGTGGTGGCGGCGGATCGACGATATCTGTTCGAGGCCGATAATGTCGCAGATCTGCAACGGCAGTTGACCCATTATCTGACCGATCCTGTCAAGCGTGAAGCGGCGGGCCAAGCGCTGCTGCTGATCGGTGCCTCATTGGATTGGACCCATTCGACGGCGCGGTTTTATCAATTAGCTTGTAATGTGGAGTCAATATGCCCGATCTCGAACTGATCACCGTGGTGATCACCACCTACAATCGTCCCGATCAACTGTTGGGGGCCCTGCACAGTGTGGCAGAGCAGGATCACCCGAATATTGAGGTGGTGGTGATCGACGATGCATCAGAGAGGGATTACCGCGAGGTATTGGCCGCTGCCCCGATCCCACTGCGCTACGTCCGTTTGGAACGTAATGGCGGAGCGTGCCGGGCGCGCAATCGTGGGATCCGCGAGGCACAGGGAAGTTTGATCGCCTTTTTGGATGACGATGATCGTTGGGTGCCGGCGAAGTTGTCGCGCCAGGTGACGGCATTGGCGGATGGCGAGGCGTGTCTTTGTGGGTATTTACGCAGCACGGGCCGGGTGCATTTACTGGAGCGTGACACCATCGATGCACAGCGACTCTATCGCCATAACCGGATCTGCGGAACCAGTGGTTTGTTGGTGCGCCGTACCGTCATGCAGGAGCTGTGGTTTGATGAGGCGCTGCCCAATGCGCAGGACTGGGATCTCTATCTACGGCTGGCGTTGCGTCAACCACTGCGCTACGTCCGGGAGCCTTTGATGGTGTTTAATGATGGCGGGCATGAACGGATCACCAACCGTTCCCGCCAGCAAAGCCATAAACAGCTGTTGGATCGACTTAAGGCAGTGGAGAAGCATCGTCCCTTAATTGGGGAGAGTAATTATCGTCGCCGGGTTGCCGGAACCTTGATGGCCTATTGGAGCCAGCGCAATGATCGGGCCCGGGTTTTGTGGCTCTGCATCAAGTATGCCGGTTGGCGCGCGACCGCCGGCTATATGGTCAGCCGGCTCTATCCCTCAACGCCATCGGGAGACTGAGGCGGCCTATGCTCAAAGCCAGCGTCATTATCCCAGTCTATAACGATCCGTTGCGGCTGATCCGTTGCGTCGATGCGATCTTGGCGACGCCACCGACGGACAGTTTTGAGATCCTGGTGATCGACAACGCCAGCGATCCGGCCTGGCAGCTCCCACCGCGGATCTTCCAATTACCCCAGGTAAAGGTGTTGTTTGAAGCCGAACCGAGTTCGTACGCGGCCCGCAACTGTGGGTTATTGGCGGCACAGGGAGAAGTGTTGCTGTTTACGGATTCTGATTGCATTCCGCAACCGGGCTGGCTGCAGAGTGCACTCGATGAATTTGAGCGTTCACCGCAGATGGATATGGTGGCTGGGCCGATAGAGTTGTTTGCGGCATTGCCGTTGCGCCCAACCAGCGCTGAGTTGTTCGACATGGCTTGCGGCTTAGATCAAGAGCGAGCCGTACGCAATAGCAGCGCCTTTACCGCCAACTTCGCAATGCGTCATTCCGTCGTACGTGAGCTCGGCGGGTTTGACGGGCAGGCGACATCGGGTGGAGATGTCGCCTTTACCCAGCGGGCCGTGGCGGCAGGGTTTCATCTTGGTTTCTTCCCGGGGATGTGCGTACGGCACCCCGCGCGGCGGGATCTGTCGCAGTACCGTCGTAAGATCCGCCGGATCGTCAGTGGCGCTTATCAATTAAGCCATCATGAGCCGCGCTTTGCAGAGATGTTCGCCGGCAGTGGCTGGCTACGCAGTACCTTGCGACCCCTGCGCACGGCGAGTCAGATCCTGCGCTCTGAGCGCACCCGCCAGCTCAGCGTGATGGCACGCTGTCGGGCGATCTGGGTATTGCTGCACAACAAGGGCTACATGCAGTGGCTGCGGTTGAATTACCGTTGGGGCCGGCAGAGCGAGGTGTATCGGTCATGATCGCTTCGCTGAAACAAAAGACCCTGCGGGGCGTCGGCTGGACGATTGGCGCGCGTCAGATCCAGCAGGGGGTCACCTTGGTGATCACGGCCATCTTGGCGAACCTGTTGTCACCCGCGGATTTTGGCTTGGTCGGCATGGTCACCATTTTGGTGGGGCTGGCAATGATCCTGGCGGACACCGGCTTTTCAGCGGTGATCGTGCAGGATCAGTCGCTTGGACAGCGTCACTACTCGACGTTGTTTTGGCTCAATCTGGCGATTGGTGTTGTGGTGGCATTGGCCTTTTATTGGAGTGCCCCGGCAGTGGCTTGGTTCTATGGGCGTGATGAGCTTATCCCACTCGCGCAGGTGTTGTCGGTCTCGTTTGTGCTCTCCTCGTTTAGCTCACTGCCGGAAGCTCTGATGCGCAAGGAGATGGACTTTAAGGCGCTGTCTGTGATCGACACCTCCGTGCACCTGCTGGTTGGTGCCATAGTCGTGTTGATGGCATTGAATGGCTTTGGGATCTGGAGTTTGGTGGCGCAGCCGCTGTTACAGCAAAGCCTGAAAGCGGTATTGATGTGGTGGCATTGCTCATGGCGGCCTAGCTTTCTTGTTTCGTTTTATGCGTTGCGAGACGTGTTTCAGTTCAGTGCCAACATGTTGTTATTGCGCTATTTGCACTACACCATGGCGAACATGGATTACGTGATCGTTGGACGTTTTCTAGGGCCAGATCTCTTAGGGATCTATACCTTGGCCTATAAGGTCATGTTTGTGCCCATTCGTAATATTTGCTTGGAGATCGTCAAGGTCTTATTCCCGGCCTTTAGTCAGATCCAGGATGATCCTGTGGCTTTCGCTCGCGCCTATCTTCGTGCGCTGCGTTCAACCTGTTACGTGGTGTTGCCCATGTTGATGGGCATGGTTATCGTGGCGGAGCCGTTTATCCAGACCGTATTTGGCGAGCAGTGGCAGGGTGCTGTTCCGGTTCTTAAATTGCTGTGTTTCGTGGGCATGCTTCATATCTTCATCGCTTTGTCCGGTGTGGTTTTTCGGGCCTTGGGCCGACCTGGATTGGAGTTGAAGATCAATGTAGTGCGGTTTGTGCTGGTATTGCCTGCCTTGTTGGTGGCGATTCAATATGGCCTGGTGCTCTTTGTTTGGGTGCTGTTGATAGCGACCGCGCTGTTTACTTTGGTGCAGCAGATCTACGTCGGCCGGTTGTTGCAATGCGATTGGCGTGATTGTATCTCGGCTTTGCTGCCGCCGTTAGGTGTGTCTCTGGTGATGGGGGCGTTGTTGTTGTGGTTGCAGATCGTTTTGGCTTCGGCCAGTCCACTCAGTCAATTGCTGGTATTGGCCTTGAGTGGCGGCGCGATCTATCTGCTGGGAGTGGCGCTGATCTGGTGGTGCTGTCGTGCGTGGAATATTCGTTTTATTTAAAGCGCCGACTCTCTGGTCGGCGCTATAGATACGACAATTTTCTCTAAATTCAGTTCTCCAGATCATCGGCCATGGCGTGTAACCACAGTTCCAGTGTCGTGTAGCCAGATTCTGTGATCTCGTTGTAGTTAAAGGGCAGCTCCAACGTGTGTCTGTTTTCCGTTAACTGGGGCCATCCTCCGGTATTGTTGTCGCAGTCAATGTGGATCCGAAAGCGTGAGCTGGTGTCGGGCGTTGTATCCCAATCCTGGGTCAGATTGAGCGTCAATGCATTGCTGGACCCACAGCTGTAGCTTTCAGCGATACGCTGCTGACCGGCCCCCTGTCCTTCGAATATTTCAATGACTTTGCCGACATACGCGTTGGACTTGCTGCTGTCGCAATCCTCGATCTTGCCTGTAACGGTCGTGGCCGAGGCGTTGTCGACGTCGGCAACGGGGTAAAGAATGGTGTCAGGTCCAACGCAATCCCGAATGATGCCGCTACGAGCCATAACCTCATCGATGATGCGCTGATCTGTGTCGTCACGGTCATTAGGTCGGGCGCCGGCATTGCTGAGCACGGCTTCGAGCGTTTGGCTGGCGGGCAGCACCTGCAATCCGTCGATCCACAGTGGCGGCTCGGCGGCGATGAACTCCGGTTCGAAGCCGCTATCCGTTCGGGCGCAGGGCCACTCTTCACCGCCCCAGTCTTCACACAGGTTATCGTCGATGTAGATCTTTGAGCCAGCACGATCCTCATCGATCTGAACCCAGGCGTTATGGTTCTGCGACTCATTAGGGCCTTCGAGCCGGACATTGCCGATCACCGTGGTGGTGCGGACCTCGCCGTCATGCGCATCGTTGTTGCTCAGTGGCGACAGGCGCATGGCAACTTGGCGGGCGTTGTAGGTGACGTTGTTGGCGGTGATGATGCTGGGGGAAGTCTCCAGTGGTGCGCGATCGTCGACGTGGGCGATGAGGTTGCCCTGCACCAGCATGTAGGGAGCTGAGATCATCAGGCCCTTGGAGTGGCCGCCTTTAGGATGCATGTTGTTCCACAGGCCCTCACTAACGATGCTGTTGCTGACAGTGACGTATTTCGCCGTGTCCTTAACGGTGAAGGTTTCGTCCAGTCCCCAACTGACGCTGACATGATCAAACACCACATTGTGGGGGCGGCGGCTTTCATCATCGCTTTTGCCGATCACATAGATCCCATCCCTATCGCCCGGGGTGCGGCCTTCGATAGCGTCGCCGGTGCGGATCCGAATGTGTTGGATCAGTGCGTCGTGGGCCTCCCAGCGAATGGAGGCGCCGCGCAGGGTGATCCCGGGAGAGGGCGCAGTTTGCCCGGCGATGGTGATGTAGGGGTTGGTGATATCCAGCAGGCCGAGGCTGGTGAGATCAATGGTGCCGCTGACCTCAAAGACACAAACGCGGGGACCGCTAGCATCGGTGCAGGCTTTGAGTGAGCCGTCGCCCGTCGCATCGAGATTGGTGATCTTGTACACCGTGGTGTTTGGGGTAGCTTCATGGCGGCCGCTGCCAGCCGGGGTATCCATGCCAAAACCGATGGCGCAAGGAATGATGGGCAATGTCTCACTGTCGTATTCGCAATCGGTTGGGGGATCGGGATCGACCGGGGGATCGGGATCGACCGGCGGTTCGGGATCGACCGGGGGATCCGGGTCGACTGGAGGATCTGGGTCGACTGGAGGATCAGGGTCGACCGGGGGTTCGGTCGTATTGGAGTTACTGCTGTCTGAGCAAGCTGTAATGAACGGGGCACCGCTGATCAGCAGAAGAATGAGTAATGCACGCCACGACGCGATACGCCAAGGGGAGCGAGATCGGGATGGGGGAGAGTGTACAACCATATTCACCTCTCATATGTAGACAGTCCGAACTGAGTTCAGGTGGTGTGACCTAAAGAGTATGCGAGCCAGCATGGCGGGCTGCAACTCTAACTCGCAGGTGTCGAGGGGAATGGGGCGCGCCGAAAGGGGTTTTGTACGGCGGATCGGCGGACCAGGATAGGGCGAATTGTTTTATCACAGATCAAAAAAACATGATAAATGAGCGGTTCGTGCGGCTAGATGAAGGAATTGAACTAAGCTTTTGTCTCTTGAATTGTGTCGCAGAGCTAGGATGCTGAACCGAGATAAAGGATGAACCGCGGCCTCAGTCGTTGATGAGTGCGGGGGAGTACCAATGTTGAGCTGGCATTTTGGGCGGCGCGTCGCAATCGCGCTGATGTGTCTGGCGCTGTCAGGCTGGGTCCAGGCGGAGTTGCGGGTCAGTCAATCGCCGCAGCGGACGGGAGCCACCCCCTTGCAGGGGGCCGAACTCAGTGGCATTCGCTACATCTTTTATAGCCCTTCTCAACCGATCAGCCGGGTTGAATTTTTTCTCGATCAGGACAGCAGTGGCACTCGATGGCAGCGGGAGGGCGTTGCCCCTTACGACTTCACCGGTACTGCGTCGAATGGCGATAGTAACCCTTACGGTACCGGGCAATTGAGCAACGCAACGCATTTCATTACGGCATTGGTGACACCTCAAAGTGGTGAGCCCTTTGAAGAGGTTGCCAGCTTTTCGGTCAATAATGATCTGCTCGGTGATCTAGTGTTTGCTCAGCCCTCAGTGAGCTATGTGCCGGATGCGGGGACCTCCCAGCTCAGTGGCAGTTATCTCGTGGCCATTGAGCAGTCTCCGGGTACGGTACTCCCAATCTCTGTCAGCAGTGACCGCAGCTGGCTGCAGTTGGTGGATGGCGTCGATGCCTTCACGGAAACCCCGTCGGGCATCTTATTGGATCTCAATGGATTGGTGCCAGGAACCTATCAAGCCACCTTGACGGCATCAGCGTCGGGATATCAGTCGGCGCAAAAGCAGGTGAGTCTGACCGTGAGCGGCGAGCCTAGTGGTTACCAGCTGTGGGTCAGCGCATCGAGCGATCGCAGTGATGCCGTGCTATTGGCGGGCCAAGCATTGGCCGGTGAGCAATTTGTCTTTGTCTTGCCTGAGCAGGGGATCGATCAGGTCCGCTTTTTCCTTGATGAGACCGACACCAATACGACACCGTTTCAGCGAGAGCGCAGGGCGCCGTTTGATTTTGCTGGGACGGCGGGCAGTCTGGCGCGGCCATTTGATGTGGACAGCCTGACGCAGGGCGCGCACAGCATCCTAGCCGAGATCTCAACAGCGACGGGCGTTGAATTGGTCAATGCTGGCTTTACTATTGGCGACCCCATACTGGCTCTGGTGGCGTCGCCGGCTTCTGTGTCGCTGCAAAGTGATGCGGACGTTGGGATCTTGTCGGCCAAGGTGTTTATCTCGGGCTCGGATGGCACGGCACCGTCGTTCAGCGTGGATACCAACGTGGGTGGCGGCTTGCCCGGCGGGGCTGGCGGATCGCTCGATACCACAACGTCGCCGGCTTCTTATGATATTGAGATCGATACCAGTGGAGTCAGTCCAGGCTCGTATCAGGCCGACTACCAATTTATTGCTGATGGGTATGTTTCGGTCAGCGTGCCGGTGAGTCTGATCATCAATGATCCCGACGGGCCACCTCCGGTCTTGCAGGCCAGCACCGGTAGCCTGAGTTTCTCCAGTGCTCCTGGGCAGGGCGTTATTAGCCAGAGCTTTAGCGTGTCACGTTCGGACGGTGAGGCGGTTAGCGCCAGCGCGGTTGCCAGTGAAGGCTGGTTGACGCCGCAAGTGGACAATGGAGTTATGCCATCCGTCATTGAGGTGATGGTCGATACCGATGGATTGGCGGCGGGCAGTTATAGCGATGTGATCACTGTGTCTGCTCCAGAGCTGGAGGCGATTAGTGTTGCGGTCAGCCTAGTGATCCAAGGCGCTGGCGGTGGTGACGATTGTGCACCCGTAGTCTGTGCCCAGATCAAGGTGGCCTTGCCCTATCGACTTGATTTTGATCAGGCCCGTGGCGGACTGAATGATAGAAACGGCAATGGCACTGGCTTTACTTATTTGCTGCCAACGAGCCGGGGAGATGGCTACCTGCCCGGGTTGTTGGATCTGGATACGTCGATAGAGCGGTTGATTATCCAGAGCACCAAGGGGCTGCAGCATTTGGGTGTTAATTCACTGGATAATGCCGTCGGTGTCGGATTTGCTGGGCCCAACCAGATCGCCCGGATCTCGACGCAGTTGGTGGACACGCCCAGTGGCACCGACAAGTATGAACAGGCCGGGTTGTGGTTTGGCTTTAGTGAGGACCATTACGTCAAATTGGTGGTGGTTTCCACCAGTGGCGTCAACCGGGTAGAGATGCTGTATGAATGGGAGGGCGTGAAGCAGAGTGCGTTCAGCAGTGATGTCGGCGATCTCTCTTCGGCCACATTAGAGTTGGTGCTGTTTGCCAACCCCAATGATCAGACGCTGCATGGTCGCTTCAGTATCAATGGCGGCAGCGAGGTGACGCTGGCGGTCTTAGATCTGCCATCGGAGTTCTTCAGTTTCGACGCGGCAGGGATCGATCCCATTATTGGCACCCGTACCTTCACTGGCTTGATGACCAGCCATCGCAACAGCGACACCTCGCTCGCGTATACCTTCGAGTACTTTGAGGTGCGTGAGGCGCAGGAGAGTGAGCTTGGATCTGGTGGCGGTGGTGGTGGGGGCGGTGGTTCTGGCGGCGGTGGCGAGCCAGTCTCAAGCGCCAATCAATTCCGTTTTGACAAGATCCATACACATTCGCTGGACTTCCCGGCCGCGATGACCTGGGGGCCAAACGGCAAGTTGTATGTCGCCGAAGCCTTTGGAGTGGTGCATGAGTTGACCTTCGACAGCGACTGGCAGGTGATCTCTGACATCACCATCAACTCGATGGTGGAGCTGCAGGGGCCACAATTGACCCTTGGGATCACCAGCTATCACGATAATCCGTCCGATCCGGACGACTTCTCGCTGTGGCTCAACCACAGTAATGCCTCATTTAATGATGGGGCCATCAATTCCGGTGCCGTGACGCGTCTGTCTGGGGAGGACTTTGCGAATGCCGAGACGGTGATCTCCGGTCTGCCTCGGGCTAAAGCCAATCACGGTCCGAACAGCCTCCACTTTGGCCCCGACAACCGCCTCTATCTGGCGATCGGAGGGATCACCGGGGCGGGGGCTGCGGTGGATCCGGCCATAGCCAATACCGAGTTTGGTGATCGGGCCGAGCAGCCTCTGTCGGCGGCCATCCTGGTGGCGGATGTCTTTGCGCCTGGGTTCGATGGCAGTTGTGATAACAGCCCGGATATCTTCGGGCCCAACCCCTGTGATGTTGAGGCGTGGGCAACCGGGCTACGCAACAGCTATGACTTCGTGTTCCATCGCCAAGGTGAGGTGTTTGCGACGGATAACGGTTTGGGGGTGACGGGGGCCTTCCCGCCAAGCCCTACGCCGGATTGCTCGGGATTTGGCGATCCTGCCCCAGTGGCTGAAGGCGGTAACAATCCGGGTACTCAGCAGGATCTGCTGCTGCGTCTGAGCCAAGGGGGTTACTACGGCCATCCGAATCCCAGTCGAGACGAATGCGTCTTTAAGGACGGGAGTGATCAAGGGGTTGCGCCATTGCCTGCGTTTGAGCCGCCGACGATGGAGTTGGGAAAAAACCTGTCCGCCAATGGGATCATCGAATACACAGGCGATCGCGCGTGTGGCCTATTGAACGGCGATCTGCTCTACACCGCGTATTCGAAAAACGACGGGGTGTACCGAGTGCGGATCGGGGCGGATGGCAGTGAAGTGCTGGATCAGCAGCGGGTGTTCGTCGATCTGGTGGATCCTTTGGTCTTGGCTGAGCGGGATGGTTATGTCGCGGTTGGGGAGTTTGGCAGCAATCAGATCGCGATCCTGGAGCTGAATGCGACCGGTTGTTGGTTGCCCGGCAGTGATGCACCACAGCAACTGTTGGATCCTGCCAGTGCGCTGCTCAACGGCAGCTTGCACATCGTTGGTGGCAAGACCAGCAGCGGTCATGTCACGGCGCATTATGCCTATGATGTGGATGCGGACAGTTGGCGCACGCTGGCAGCGAAACCCGGCGACGCAGTGGAGAATGCGGCGCTGGCGGCCTTTGATGGGGCGCTGTATCTGTTTGGCGGCTCAACCGGCCCCTTTAATGGCGCGCGCTCTGAGGCATATCGCTTTGATCCTGGGAGCAACAGTTGGAATGCCATTGCTGCCATGCCCGTGGCGCTGGGCGGGATCCGGGCTGAGGTGATCGGCGACGAGATCCTCATTGCGGGGGGCATGAACGACGACGGTGCCTCAGTGAACTCGTTACTCATCTATACGCCTGCCACTGACAGCTGGCGTGTCGGGCTGGCGATGCCGCAGGCACGAGATAACCCAGGAACGGCCGTCTTGGGCGGAGAGCTCTATGTGATGGGCGGTCGAGAGCGTTTGGCTGACGGCACCACGTTGGACGGTACCTTGGCGTCGATGTCTATCTACGATCCTGCCTCGGATAGCTGGCGCAGTGGCGCGGATATGGTTGAGGGTCGCCGTACCTTCGCGGTTTCGACGGTGAATGGGCGGATCCAAGTGGTGGGTGGCGAGATCGCCAGTGGCGCACCGGAGCAAGTATTTACAGAGGTGGAGGAATACGATCCTGATACGGAGCAGTGGCAGGTGCTCAGTGAAGCCGATGTGCCGACCCATGGCAGCGGCTTTGCTACCCATCAGAATGCCTTGATCCTAGTGGTGGGTGGGCCATCGGCTGGCTCTAGCTATAGTGCTGCGACCTATCAGATCCTGTTCAACTGATTGGAGAGCCGGTATTTGGGGGGGAGAGGAGGGCGCCACGTGACTGCCCTCCGTTTTTCGGATTGTTAATTGTGGGGAAGATGTATGATCTCGGAATCAAAAGCGCCAGATGGCGGTGGTTATGGGTTACGGCTGTTGGATTTGCTGGTCGTGGTTCTGCCGCTGGTGCTGCTGTCTTTAGTGGGGGTTGATGTTGGCTTGCCGGTCAAGCAACAGCTGGTTTGGGGTGTGGTTGCTGCCTTGATGTTGCTCTACTGTTCAGAGGTCTTCTCCTTGTATCGCGCGTGGCACCGTATGCCGTTTGCCGATATGGCGCTGGCAACTCTGGTTTGCTGGTCAGTGGTGGTGTTGACATTGGTGTTCTGTCTCTATTTTCTCAAACTTGCCCCCGATCTCAGCCGAGTGGCCTTTGTTTACTGGAGTGCCATGACCGCGATTGGCTTATTGGTGTGGCGTTGGGGTTATCGCCGGTATCTGCAGCGACAGCATCGCGACGGACAAAGCTTAAAGTCGGCTCTGGTGATCGGGGCAACGCCTATGGCTGAGCGTTTGGTACAGGCGCTGGCGGATGGGCAGGGCACTGGGGTGGAGATCCTCGGTTTTTGCGATGATAGGGAGACATCCCGGTTACCACATCATTGGCAGGGCAAGGTGATCGGTGATATTGAGTACGCCATTGCCCGAGCTGAGCAGGGGGGGATAGATAAACTCTACGTTGCTTTGCCCATGCGGGCCGAGGCACGGATCCGAGAGATCCTGGCCCGATGCGCCAATTCGGTCAGCGAGATCCATGTTGTACCCGACTTCTTTATGTTCAACCTGTTTAATGCGGCTTGGCATGACGTCGGGGGCGTGAAGACACTGAGCGTCTATGAGTCACCCATCCGGGGGCCGTGGGGGATGTTGAAACGGGCGGAAGATCTGGCCATCGCGGGTGTGGCTTTGACGATCTTTGCTTTGCCGATGCTTGTTATTGCCGTAGCCATTAAGTTGGATTCGGCAGGTCCTGTCTTGTTTAAACAGGCAAGGTACGGGATCGACGGGAAAAAATTTGAGGTTTGGAAGTTTCGTTCCATGACGACCATGGAGAATGGAACTACGCTAAAACAAGCCACTAGAAATGACGGTCGGATCACTAGACTTGGTGCGATGCTGCGACGGACATCCTTGGATGAATTGCCGCAATTCTTCAATGTGCTGCAGGGCAGCATGTCGGTTGTTGGACCTAGGCCTCATGCCGTTGCCCATAATGAGCAATATCGGGCTTTGATCCAGGGTTACATGCTGCGCCATAAAGTGAAGCCAGGCATCACCGGTTGGGCGCAAGTCAACGGTTGGCGCGGTGAAACCGACACGTTGGATAAGATGGCCAAGCGGGTGGAGTTTGATCTGCATTACATCACCCATTGGTCTGTGCTGTTCGATATTCGCATAGTGGCGATGACACTGGTCAACGGCTTTTTGCATGAAAATGCTTATTGATACCAAGGGAGTCACCTGTGCGCCAAGTTTTCGGGATCTGTTTGTGGCTGTTAGCCACCTTTGTAAGTGCGAGTGAGTTCGAGCCAGCTAAAATTGAATTGAAAGAGCGCCTATTCTTCAGGCCAACGCTCGAGCTCGAGCTAGGCCACGACGACAATCTCCTCAATACCGGCGGGGACAGTCTAAGCTCCTCATTTATGCGGGTCAGCCCAGATCTTTGGCTGACTTGGGGTCGGCGAATAAGCCATATCCGTACGCACTATCAGCTGGATGCCACCAGTTACTTCGACTCTTCAGCAGACAATTACGTTGACCACCTATTTGATGTTATTGGTCATCATGAGTTTACAGCGAGACACCGGATCGACGGCGAGTACCAGTATCAGCGCGGGCATGAAGAGCGAGGCACCGGGCTGGCTGAGTTTGTTGTGCTAGCTGAGCCGATCGAATACAGCAAGCATCGTGTTGAGCTCGGCTACGGTTTTGGAGCTGAGGCCGCGAAAATGCAGATTGGCGTAAAACTGGGGTTTGAGGATCGAAAGTACGAGAACTTTCGTCGAGATCTGACCGAATATCGTGATTACGATGACGTCAGTTATGGCGCTGATGTGAGTTGGCGGTTAGGCCAACGAACCTCACTGCTCTTTGATGGTCGCTATTCGGATCGGCGCTATGATCGCATTAATCCTTTAGGCTCGAGTCGGGACAGCAGCACACTGAGGTTTTTAACCGGCGTAAGCTGGGAGGCCAGTGGAAAGACGGAGGGGCGTGTCACCTTCGGGCTCGAAGAAAAGAACTTTGATGACGGCAACCGAGAGGATTTCTCGGGCTTTTCTTGGGATGTTGGCGTGATATGGCGCCCCCGCAGTTATTCCACGGTGGAGCTAAGCAGCGCGAGAGCGGCAAAAGATCCCTTTACTGCCGGTGACTATGTCGCGGAGTCGGTTTATCAGCTGGGGTGGACGCACTATTGGCGTGAGCGCATAGCAACACAACTGGATTATCGTTTTGAGAATGACGATTACACCGGTGTGTCTCGGGAGGATGATATTCATTCCGTCCACTTTGGTGTGATCTATGAGTTTCGACGTTGGTTGAAGTTTGAGCCCTATATTCATTACTACGATCGCAGCTCAAGTCGGGCGCTAGATGCGATCAACTATGACAAGAGTCGGTTCGGGCTTTTGGCTACGATAGCGATGTAACCGAGGTGACAGCAATGCGATTTCTCTGGGTGGCAGTGCTGCTTGCCAGCACCATCGGCGTCTCAACAGCGAGCGATAGTAACTATCAATTAGGGAGCGGAGATCAGATTCGGATACAAGTCTTTGGGGAGCCTGATCTGACCATTGACCAGATCCGACTCGGGGAGTCTGGGGCCATTACCTATCCCTACCTGGGTGCCCTTCAACTAAGTGGGCTGACGTTGAGTCAGGTCGAAAAACTGATCCACCGTGGTTTGAAGGGTGATTATCTGATCAATCCGAGCGTATCGGTTAGCGTGATGGAGTACCGGCCCTTCTTTATCAATGGGGAGGTGCGCCAGCCTGGCGGATACCCCTTTCAGCCTGGTCTGACGGTTCGACAAGCAATCGCCATTGCGGGTGGGTTGACAGAGCGTGCGTCCCGACGGGGTATGAGCCTGACCCGCAATCAGGATTCGCGCGAAACCACGCTCAAGGTTGAGATGGCAACGCCAGTCTTTCCTGGTGACTCGATTTTTATCGAAGACTCCTTTTTTTAAACCCATTGGATAGCGGAGACCCGAATGAGCCGGGAGTTTGAAACCCAAAAAGAACAGATGCTGTCAATGGAGTGGGTAGGATTTAGCGCGCAGTGGGCGGTTTTACGTCGCTACCGTGGATGGATTGTGTTGTTTACCCTGTTGATCGCTGCGATCGGTTTTGCCGTGATCCGACAGATGCCACCGCAATACTATTCCGAAGCCCTGCTGTTGCTGGAGAACCGGCAGTCTAGCGTGGTCTCGATAGAGGAGATCTATGGTCTGGATGCCAGTAGTGATGAATACTTTCAGACGCAATACCAGATCATCCAATCACGTAAGATCGCGGAAGACGTGATAGAGCGTACAGGCCTGCTCTCAGAGCGAGAGTTTATCGCCAGCAGTGGTTGGGGGATTGGTTTATTGCGCAATTGGTTAAGCGCTTATATTCCCTATTTGCGTACCGAGCAGGTGGTCTTAAGTGAAGAGCAAAAAGCGTATCGGCTATTGAAACGTGTACTTGGGCGGTACTACGAACGGCTGACTGTTGTCCCGATCCGCAATACTCAGTTGGTGACTATCCGTTTCTATGCGCAAGATCCTGAGCTGGCGGCACGCGTTGCCAATGCCATCGGTCGCAGTTACATCGAGTCCTATATGGAGGACAAGCTGGTGGCGACGCAGGAGGCAACGGGGTGGATGCGCGGCCGCTTGGAAACTTTGAAGAAAAACCTGAGGAACTCCGAGCTTACGTTGCAGCAGTTTCGTGATGACGCGGGGCTGGTCGATGTCGAGGGATTGCTTACCCTAGAAGGTAAGGAGCTGGAAGGGATCAGTGCTCGTCTGAATGAAGCAAAAGCTCGCCGCAGTGCAGCCCAAACCGTGGCTCGCAGCGTGTCAGGCAATGCGGGTAACTTGAAACAGCTGGCGGGACTTCCGGAGATCAACCGACACCCCAGTGTGCAGCAGCTACGGAGTGCCGAGTCGGCCGCAGAGCAAAAGGTCGCGCAGCTCGCGAATCGCTATGGCCCTAAGCATAAAGCGATGATCGCAGCGAAGGCCGAGTTGTCGGAAGTGCAGAGTTCATTACGGCGCCAGATCCGAGAATTAGTCGATGGGATCCAGCAAGAATACCAAGCCGCGAGCCGAGAGGAGACCAGCATGCTGGCGGAGTTGGAAGCGGCGAAGAAAAACTATCAAGGATTGAGTAAGAATGAAACCGAGTACCGTGAGCTGCTACGGGAGGTGGAAACCAATCGACAGCTATACGACACCTTTCTTACTCGCATAAAAGAAACCGGCGTAGCAGGGGATTTTAATGAAGCGATCGCGCGCTTTACCGATCCTGCCACGCCAGCGCTGACGCCGGCAAAACCTCAGCGTGGCATGTTGTTAGCTGCGGCTGTCCTAGCTGCACTGATGAGCGCCGTGATCGTCGCACTACTCTATGCTCGATGGGCAGACGTGATCAATCGAGCTGACGAGGTGGAGTCACAGCTGAAAGCCAAGCTGCTTGGGATCGTCCCTCAGATGAAGTTCTCCAGCTCTCAGGTGGCAGCCAAGGGTTACTTTGATGAAAAACATCCTGAGTTTGGCGAATCTTGGCGCAGCATTCGTACTACCTTAACGTTGCATGAGGGCATGCAACTGCCTTCGACCTTAGCGATCACCTCGGCCACTCCAGAGGAGGGCAAGACAACCTCTGCTATTAGCTTGGCTTTGGCACTGCAGCAGGTAAAGAAGGTCCTGCTTATCGACTGTGACCTCCGCCGACCCTCTGTTGCCAAGGCATTCAAGATTGCGGAATATGAG
Source organism: Ferrimonas pelagia (assembly GCF_039543565.1). Lineage (NCBI taxonomy): Bacteria > Pseudomonadati > Pseudomonadota > Gammaproteobacteria > Alteromonadales > Ferrimonadaceae > Ferrimonas > Ferrimonas pelagia. The sequence goes on from NZ_BAABJZ010000084.1 coordinate 19,729, forward strand.
CCAGGGCTGACTAATGCGCTGAGTGGGACCCATACCTTAGAGCAGTGTGTGTATGAAGAGCCTGACAGTGGACTGTCGATACTGTCGGCGGGTAATGCACTGTCACAACCATTGGAGGCATTGTCAGGGGACGCCTTTGAAAAGCTGCTAGAAAGGGCTAGAAGTCGTTACGACGTGGTGATCATGGATACGCCGCCGGTGAATGCGGTATCGGATGCACTGGTGGTAGGTCGACATGCCGGGGCGATGGCATTTATTGTGCGAGCTAATTTCACCCGCGTGAAACTGGCACAACGGGCGCTCGATCAGATCCTAGCGAATAAGATCTTAGTGTCCGGCGTGATCCTTAATCGGGCGGCGAAAGAGGCAATGCAAGCGCAATACGGCAAGAGTTACGAAAGTTACTATGGTCATGGCTATCATGGCGCAAATAGGCCTTCCGAAAAACAGGGAACTGCGGCATAATCGTCGACCGACAACGACTAGGTCATTGATAAATGACTTGATGGCTGAGGCATAGGCGAATATTTTCATATCGCCCTTGCACTCGAGCGAAAGTTGCGTATAATTCGTCCGGCTTACGCAAGTGCGTGAGTCTTCATTGTCGATATGACAGTGATGTACGGTGACACGATATGTGTCGCTGACAGCGACTCCGATTGGGAGTCGAATGTAGGTGAATCGTCTCTTCCCCCTTCTATTTAGAAAAGGTGGTGAAGGGATTGGTTTATGTGTTTCTTAGAGTTGGAGCTCTGGTCAATGCAGAACCAAAGAATCCGTATCCGCCTGAAGGCGTTCGATCATCGTCTGATCGATCAGTCTACTGCGGAAATCGTTGAGACTGCTAAGCGTACAGGTGCTCAAGTTCGCGGTCCTATCCCGCTGCCCACCCGTAAAGAGCGCTATACAGTACTGGTTTCTCCTCACGTGAACAAAGATGCACGTGATCAATATGAAATCCGTACTCATAAGCGTCTGGTGGACATTGTTGAGCCTACCGATAAGACTGTCGACGCGCTGATGCGTCTGGATCTGGCTGCAGGCGTAGACGTGCAGATCAGTCTGGGTTAATTCCAGATTCGGAATAGAGGTTTATTATAATGGCTATCGGTCTTGTAGGTCGCAAAGTTGGTATGACTCGCATCTTCACTGAAGACGGCGTTTCTATCCCTGTGACTGTTATCGAAGTAGAACCGAACCGTGTAACTCAGGTTAAAGCACTGGATAGCGACGGCTACCGTGCAGTTCAGGTTACCGTAGGCAGCAAAAAAGCTTCCCACGTAAACAAACCTGAAGCTGGCCACTTTGCTAAGGCAGGCGTTGAAGCCGGTCGTGGCCTGTGGGAGCACCGCCTGGGTGAAGGTGAAGGTGAAGGCATCGAGCTAGGTGCTGAGCTGAAAGTCGACATCTTTGCTGATGTTGCAAAAGTAGACGTTACCGGTCAATCAAAAGGTAAAGGTTTCCAAGGTGCTGTTAAGCGCTGGAACTTCCGTACCCAAGATATGACTCACGGTAACTCCTTGAGCCACCGTGCTCCTGGTTCGATTGGTCAAAACCAATCCCCAGGCAAGGTATTCAAGGGCAAGAAAATGGCTGGCCACATGGGTGCTGAGCGTGTAACGACTCAAAACCTGGATGTGGTACGTGTTGACGCTGAGCGTAACCTTCTGTTGATCAAGGGCGCTGTCCCTGGTGCCAACGGTGGAAACGTGATCGTTAAGCCCGCCGTTAAAGCGTAACGTCTGAGGAGATAGTAATGGAATTGGTAATGAAAGACGCGCAAAGCGCTCTTGAAGTTTCCGAAACTACCTTCGGGCGTGAGTTTAACGAAGCGCTGGTACACCAGGTAGTGGTTGCTTTCGCAGCAAACGCTCGCCAAGGTACCCGTGCTCAGAAAAGCCGCTCTGAAGTTGCTGGCACTGGCAAAAAGCCATGGCGTCAGAAAGGTACTGGCCGCGCGCGCGCCGGTACTGTTAAGAGCCCGATCTGGCGTTCTGGTGGCGTAACTTTCGCTGCTAAGCCGCAAGATCACGGCCAAAAAGTTAACAAGAAGATGTACCGTGCCGCTCTGCGCAGCATTCTGTCTGAGCTGGTACGTCAAGAGCGTCTGATTGTTGTTGAGAACTTCTCTGTTGAAGCGCCGAAGACCAAAGCATTGGCTTCTAAGCTGAAAGAGATGGATCTGGCTGACGTATTGATCGTTACCGGTGAAGTTGATGAGAACCTGTTCTTGGCTTCTCGCAACCTGTACAAGGTTGACGTTCGTGACGTAGACGGTATCGATCCGGTTAGCCTGATCGCCTTCGACAAAGTCCTGATGACCGCTGACGCAGTTAAGCAGATTGAGGAGAAGCTGGCATGATCCGTGAAGAACGTTTGCTGAAAGTGCTGCTGGCTCCACACATCTCTGAAAAGAGCACTATGGTAGCCGAGCTGAACAACACTATGGTGTTCAAAGTTGCCATCGACGCGACCAAAGCGGAAGTTAAAGCCGCTGTTGAGAAGCTGTTCGAAGTGCAGGTCACTGGCGTACGCACCAGCGTGGTTAAGGGCAAGGTTAAGCGTCACGGCGCTCGTTTCGGTCGCCGTAGCGACTGGAAAAAAGCCTACGTAACCCTGGCCGAAGGCGCTGATATCGACTTTGTCGGCGGCGCTGAGTAAGCAGTAGGAGTTTAGATAATGGCTATTGTTAAGTGTAAGCCTACCTCTGCCGGTCGTCGTCACGTCACTAAGATCGTGAACAACGACCTGCACAAAGGTAAGCCTCACGCTGCCTTGCTGGACAAGAAGTCCAAGTCAGGTGGTCGTAACAACGCTGGTCGCATCACCACTCGCCACATTGGCGGTGGTCATAAGCAGCACTACCGTATCGTTGACTTCAAGCGCAACAAAGACGGTGTACCAGCGAAAGTTGAGCGTCTGGAATACGATCCGAACCGCAGCGCGAACATCGCTCTGGTTCTGTATGCAGACGGTGAGCGTCGCTACATTCTGGCCCCTAAAGGCCTGAAAGCTGGTGATGCAATCATGTCCGGTGCGGAAGCTGACATCAAGGCAGGTAACGCCCTGCCGATGCGCAACATCCCAGTAGGTTCTACCGTTCATAACGTAGAATTGAAGCCTGGTAAAGGCGGTCAGCTGGCTCGTTCCGCAGGTGCTTACGTACAAATCGTTGCCCGTGATGGTGCATATGTAACTCTGCGTCTTCGCTCCGGCGAAATGCGCAAGGTTCTGGCCGATGGCCGTGCCACCTTGGGTGAAGTAGGTAATGCTGAGCACATGTTGCGTCAGCTGGGTAAAGCTGGTGCTAACCGCTGGCGTGGTATCCGTCCGACCGTTCGTGGTGTAGCCATGAACCCGGTGGATCACCCACACGGTGGTGGTGAGGGTAAAACTTCTGGTGGTCGTCACCCGGTATCCCCGTGGGGCGTTCCGACCAAAGGTAAGAAAACCCGCAGCAACAAGCGTACCGATAAGTACATCTTGCGTCGTCGTACCAAGTAACATAGAGGATTCACCATGCCACGTTCTCTCAAGAAAGGTCCATTTATCGACCTGCACTTGCTGAAGAAGGTAGAGAAAGCGGTGGAAAACGGAGACAAAAAGCCTGTTAAGACTTGGTCCCGTCGTTCGATGATCATTCCTGATATGATTGGTCTCACCATCGCTGTCCATAATGGTCGCCAGCACGTTCCAGTATTCGTTACTGAAGACATGATTGGCCACAAACTGGGCGAATTCGCGCCGACTCGCACTTACCGTGGCCATGCTGCGGATAAGAAAGCGAAGAAACGCTAAGGGGTAGAAGATGGAAGTTTTAGCTAAACACCGTTTTGCCCGCACTTCTCCTCAGAAGGCTCGTCTGGTAGCGGATCAGATCCGTGGTCTGCCAGTTGATCGTGCTCTGGACATCTTGACCTTCAGCTCCAAGAAAGCTGGTGCTCTGGTTAAGAAAGTTCTGGAGTCTGCTATCGCAAACGCGGAGCACAACGAAGGTCTGGACATCGACAACCTGAAGGTTGCCAAGATCTTTGTTGACGAAGGTCCGACCATGAAGCGCATCATGCCGCGTGCCAAAGGCCGTGCTGACCGCATCCTGAAGCGCTCTAGCCACATCACTGTGGTTGTGGCCGATAAGTAAGGGGAGCTGCAATGGGACAGAAAGTACATCCTAATGGTATCCGCCTTGGTATTACCAAGCCTTGGTCTTCGACCTGGTACGCGGAGAAAAAAGACTACGCTGACAACCTGTTCAGCGATCACGAAGTGCGTCAGTTCCTGAAAAAGGAACTGAAAAACGCTTCTCTATCCCGCATTACCATTGAGCGTCCTGCGAAGAGCATCCGTGTGACTATTCACACTGCTCGTCCAGGCGTTGTAATTGGTAAGAAGGGTGAAGATGTTGAAAAGCTGCGCAAGAAAGTAGCTAAGCTGACTGGTGTTCCAGCTCAGATCAACATCTCTGAAGTACGCAAGCCGGAACTGGACTCTCAACTGGTTGGCGATTCTATCGCTTCCCAGCTGGAGCGTCGCGTTATGTTCCGTCGCGCTATGAAGCGCGCGGTTCAGAACGCCATGCGTTTGGGTGCCAAGGGCATCAAAATCGAAGTTTCTGGTCGTCTGGGTGGCGCTGAGATCGCACGTACCGAATGGTACCGTGAAGGTCGCGTGCCACTGCACACTTTGCGCGCGGACATCGACTACGCGACTTCTGAAGCTCACACCACTTATGGTGTTATCGGTATTAAAGTTTGGATCTTCAAAGGTGAAGTTCTGGGCGGCATGCCGGTAGTTGAAGAGCAGCCGAAGCAGCAGCCGAAGCGCAAAGGTCGTGGTAAGTAAGGGGAACCGAGATGCTGCAACCTAAACGTATGAAGTTCCGTAAGATGCACAAAGGCCGTAACCGTGGTGTAGCCACCACTGGTGACAAGGTATCCTTTGGCTCTTTCGGTCTGAAAGCGACCACTCGTGGTCGTATGACTGCGCGTCAAATCGAAGCTGCACGTCGTGCCATGACTCGTGCGATTAAGCGTCAAGGCAAAATCTGGATCCGTGTGTTCCCAGATAAGCCAATCACTGCTAAGCCGCTTGAAGTGCGTCAAGGTAAAGGTAAAGGTAACGTTGAGTACTGGGTAGCACAGATCCAACCGGGTCGTGTCCTGTACGAAATGGAAGGTGTGTCCGAAGAGCTGGCTCGTGAAGCTTTCTCTCTGGCTGCCGCCAAGCTGCCTGTACAGACCACCTTTGTAACTCGTAAGGTGATGTGATGAAAGCACAAGATCTGCGTGAAAAAAGCGTTGAAGAACTGAATGCCGAGCTGATTAATCTGCTTCGCGAACAGTTCAACCTGCGTATGCAGAACGCAACTGGTCAGCTGAAAGCGACTCACGAAATGAAGAAGGTACGCCGCAACATTGCGCGTGTTAAAACCGTTCTTACTCAGAAGGCAGGTGCGTAATGACTGATAAAATTCGTACTCTTCAGGGTCGTGTTATCAGCGACAAGATGGACAAGTCCATCACCGTAGCCATCGAGCGCAAAGTAAAGCACCCGATCTACGGTAAGTTCATGAAGCGTACAACAAAGTTGCACGCCCATGACGAAACCAACCAGTGTGGCATTGGCGATCTCGTTGAGATCCGCGAGTGTCGTCCACTGTCTAAGACCAAGTCTTGGACTCTGGTTAACGTAGTAGAAAAAGCCTAATTTAGTTAGGGTTTTCAACTACGATTAAGAGTAACCGGCTCGGGCTTGCCCGGGCCGGTTATTTTTTATCTTCCCTTTTTGGAAAAGGGTGGGTTATAATTGCGCGCCTTTTTGAGGCAGCCAACTCGCCCGTAAGGGCATTTGAAGTAAAATAGCGGAGCACTGAAATGATCCAAATGCAATCTGTGCTGGACGTTGCCGATAACTCCGGCGCACGTAGCGTGCAGTGTATTAAGGTCTTGGGTGGCTCCCACCGTCGTTACGCCGGCATCGGCGACATCATTAAGGTTTCTGTAAAGGAATCTATTCCTCGCGGTAAAGCGAAGAAAGGTGATGTATTTAACGCGGTGGTAGTGCGCACCAAGAAGGGCGTACGTCGTCCTGACGGTTCTGTCATTCGCTTCGACCGTAACGCTGCGGTCTTGCTGAACGCAAGCAACCAGCCGATCGGCACTCGTATCTTTGGCCCTGTGACTCGCGAACTGCGTACTGAGCAGTTTATGAAGATCGTGTCCCTGGCGCCTGAAGTACTGTAAGGAGCGAACCATGGCAGCAAAAATCCGTCGCAATGACGAAGTAATCGTACTGGCAGGTAAAGACAAGGGTAAACGCGGTAAGGTTTCCCAAGTTCTGACTACTGGTAAGGTTATCGTCGAAGGCGTTAACCTGGTGAAGAAACACCAGAAGCCGAACCCCCAGCTGGGAGTTCAAGGTGGCATCGTTGAGAAAGAAGCCCCAATCCACGCCTCTAACGTGGCACTGTTCAACCCTGCTACTGGCAAGGCTGACCGTGTGGGTTTCCGGATTGAAGACGGCAAAAAAGTCCGTTTCTTCAAGTCCAACGACGAAATTGTTAAGTAATTGGAGTTTACGATGGCGAAACTGCATGATTACTACAAAGAAGCTGTAGTAAAAGAACTGATGAAACAGTTCGGCTACACCAGCATCATGCAAGTCCCTCGGATTGACAAGATCACCCTAAACATGGGTGTCGGTGAAGCCGTAGCGGACAAAAAGGTGCTGGAACATGCCGTAGCTGATATGGCAGCTGTTTCCGGTCAGAAGCCCCTGATCACTAAAGCTCGCAAATCTGTTGCTGGCTTTAAGATCCGTGAAGGTTACCCGATTGGTTGTAAAGTAACCCTGCGCGGCGAGCGTATGTGGGAGTTCTTCGAGCGTCTGGTATCTATCGCGGTTCCTCGTATCCGTGATTTCCGTGGCCTGAACCCGAAAGCGTTCGATGGCCGTGGTAACTATTCCATGGGCGTTCGTGAGCAAATCATCTTCCCGGAAATCGATTACGACAAGATCGATAAGATTCGCGGTATGGATATCACCATTACCACTTCTGCGAATACCGACGAAGAAGGTCGTGCTCTGCTGGCTGCCTTCAACTTCCCGTTCCGCAAGTAAGGTGTAGGGTTATGGCTAAACAATCCATGAAGGCTCGCGATGTAAAGCGCGCCAAGCTGGTAGCAAAGTACGCTGAAAAGCGTGCCGCGCTGAAGGCTATCATCAAGGACGTCAACGCCTCTGAAGAAGAGCGTTGGGCTGCGGTCTTGAAACTGCAACAACTTCCGCGTGATTCCAGTGCATCTCGCCAGCGTAACCGCTGTGCAATCACTGGTCGCCCGCACGGCTTCCTGCGCAAGTTCGGCCTGAGCCGTATCAAGCTGCGTGAAGCCACTATGCGCGGTGAAGTTCCTGGCCTGAAAAAGGCCTCTTGGTAAGCATTCGGGAGTAAGCGAATATGAGCATGCAAGATCCGATCGCGGATATGCTGACGCGCATCCGCAACGGCCAAGCAGCTAACAAAGTTGCAGTGACCATGCCGTCCTCTAAGCTGAAAGTGGCTATTGCTAACGTTCTGAAAGCAGAAGGTTACATTGCCGATTTGGCCGTCTCCGGTGACGTTAAACCGACTCTGGAAGTGACTCTGAAGTACTTCCAAGGTAAGCCGGTGGTTGAATCCATCGAGCGTGCCAGCCGCCCAGGCCTGCGCATCTATAAGAAAAAAGATGAGCTGCCACGTGTAATGGGTGGTCTGGGTATTGCTATCGTATCCACCTCTAAAGGTGTGATGACTGACCGTGCCGCCCGTTCTCAGGGTATGGGCGGTGAGATCATCTGCTACGTAGCGTAAGGAGTAATACTATGTCTCGAGTAGCTAAAGCTCCTGTCGCTATCCCTGCCGGTGTAGAGGTAACTCTGAACGGCCAGGAGATCACCGTTAAAGGTGGTAAGGGTACTCTGACCCGTGAAATTCACGGTGCAGTAGTTGTTGCCAAAGAAGAGAGTAATGTGACCTTTGGTCCACGCGAAGGCGCAGCCAACGCATGGGCTCAAGCTGGTACTGCTCGCGCTCTGGTAAACAACATGGTTGTAGGTGTTACTGAAGGCTTCACCAAGAAGCTGCAGTTGAACGGTGTTGGTTACCGTGCAAATGTTAAAGGTAACTCTGTCAATCTGACTCTGGGCTTCTCCCACCCGGTAGAATACGTTCTGCCTGAAGGTGTGAAGGCCGAGTGCCCGAGCCAAACTGAAATCGTCCTCACTGGCGCAGACAAGCAGTCTGTTGGTCAGGCGGCCGCGAACATCCGCGCATACCGTAAACCTGAGCCGTACAAAGGCAAGGGTGTACGTTACGCTGATGAAAACGTGCGTCGTAAAGAGGCCAAGAAGAAGTAAGGTAATACGATGGACAAGAATGCAGCTCGTCTGCGTCGCGCTCTGCGCGCACGCAAGAAAATTCAGGAAATGGGCGCGACTCGTCTGGTCGTGTTCCGTACTCCGCGCCACATCTACGCCCAGGTTATCACTGCCGACGCTAACGTAGTGGTTGCTGCCTCTACCGTTGAGAAGGCAATTGCTGAGCAGTTGAAAGGCACCGGTAACATCGACGCCGCTAAGGCCGTTGGTAAAGCGGTTGCTGAGCGCGCTCTGGAAAAAGGCATTAAGTCTTTGGCCTTCGATCGCAGTGGCTTTAAGTATCACGGTCGCGTAGCAGCTCTGGCTGACGCAGCTCGTGACGCTGGCCTCCAGTTCTAAGTTGGGAGTGGATCATGGCGAATCATGAGAATCAAGCCGGTGACCTGCAAGAGAAATTGATTGCAGTAAACCGTGTTTCTAAAGTAGTTAAAGGTGGTCGCATCTTTAGCTTTACCGCACTGACTGTAGTTGGTGACGGTAACGGCCGCATCGGTTTTGGTTACGGCAAAGCCCGTGAAGTACCAGCCGCCATCCAAAAAGCGATGGAAAAAGCGCGTCGTAACATGCAAACCGTTACTCTGAACAACGGCACTCTGCACCACCCTGTAAAGGGTCGCCATTCTGGCTCCAAGGTGTACATGCAGCCTGCGTCTGAAGGTACCGGTATTATTGCTGGTGGTGCTATGCGTGCTGTGCTGGAAGTAGCCGGCGTACACAACGTTTTGTGTAAAGCATACGGTTCTACCAACCCGATCAACGTAGTTCGTTCTACCGTAGACGCTCTGACTGCTATCAAGTCGCCTGAGCAAATCGCTGCAAAGCGTGGTCTGCGTGCTGACGAAATCCGGGGGTAATCTGACATGGCTAAAACTATTAAGGTTACTCAAACCAAGAGCGCTATCGGTCGTCTGCCGAAGCACCGCGCTACTCTGGTAGGTCTGGGTCTGCGTAAGATCGGCCACACCGTTGAGCTGGAAGATACCCCTTCCGTTCGCGGCATGGTAAACAAGGTTTACTACATGGTTAAGGTGGAGGACTAAGATATGCGTTTGAATACTTTGTCTCCAGCTCCGGGTGCCAAGACTGCCGCTAAGCGTGTAGGTCGTGGTATCGGTTCTGGCCTGGGTAAAACCGGTGGCCGTGGCCACAAAGGTCAGAAGTCCCGCTCCGGCGGCGGCGTTCGTCCAGGCTTCGAAGGCGGTCAGATGCCTTTGAAACAGCGTCTGCCAAAATTTGGTTTCACTTCTCGTAAAGCACTGGTTTCTACCGAAATCCGTCTGCACGAAGTGGCTAAAGTTGAAGGTGACGTAGTTAATTTGGCTACCTTGAAAGACGCAGGCATCATTTCTGCAAACATTCAGTTTGCGAAAGTTGTCCTTTCGGGTAAGATCGAGCGCCCAGTAACCATCTCAGGTCTGAAAGTGACCAAGGGTGCTCGTGAAGCCATTGAGGCTGCGGGCGGCAAAATCGAAGAGTAACGGGAAAGTACGCAATGGCTAAGCCAGGACTTGAATTAAAAAGTGCGAAAGGGGGCCTTTCGGAGTTGAAAGCGCGCCTATTGTTTGTTCTCGGAGCCATTGTGGTGTTCCGAGCGGGTTCTTTCGTACCAATTCCTGGTATTGACGCCGCAGTGCTTGCCGAGCTGTTCAAACAGCAGCAAGGTACCATCGTAGAAATGTTTAACATGTTCTCCGGTGGTGCCTTGGAACGTGCCTCCGTCTTTGCCCTAGGGATTATGCCGTACATTTCGGCATCGATTATCATGCAGTTGCTGACAGTCGTACATCCCACTTTGGCAGAGTGGAAAAAAGAGGGTGAAACTGGTCGTCGTAAGATTAACCAGTGGACTCGCTATGGCACTTTAGGGCTGGCCTTCTTCCAATCCATTGGTATTGCTACGGGTCTCCCGAGCATGATCCCAGGGTTGGTAGTGAATCCAGGCTTCGGTTTCTACTTTGTAGCTATCGTAAGCTTGGTGACCGGCACTATGTTCCTAATGTGGCTGGGTGAACAGATCACTGAGCGCGGTATTGGTAACGGCATCTCTATCCTGATCTTTACAGGTATTGTTGCTGGTCTGCCATCCGCGATTGGTCAAACGGCAGAGCAAGCGCGTCAAGGTGAGTTGCACTTACTCTTGTTACTCGGTTTGGTGGCGATTGTTGGTCTGATCACTGCATTCGTGGTATTTATGGAGCGCGGTCAACGCCGCATTGTGGTAAACTACGCCAAGCGTCAGCAAGGTCGTAAAGTGTTTGCTGCACAAAGCACCCATTTACCATTGAAAGTGAACATGGCTGGCGTTATCCCGCCGATCTTCGCATCCAGTATTATCCTGTTTCCAGGAACGCTGGCCCAGTGGTTCGATAAGAGCCAAGGTGGTATCCTGTCAGATATTTCTCTGGCATTGTCCCCAGGGCAGCCGCTGTATGTGATGATTTATGCTGTGGCGATTGTTTTCTTCTGTTTCTTCTATACTGCGTTGGTGTTTAACCCGCGTGAAACAGCAGACAATCTTAAGAAGAGTGGCGCATTCATCCCCGGGATTCGTCCGGGCGAGCAAACTGCCCGCTACATTGATAAAGTGATGACCCGTCTGACTCTGGTCGGCGCGGCTTATATCACTTTCATCTGTCTGGTTCCTGAGTTTATGATGCTCACTACCAATGTGCCGTTCTACTTCGGTGGAACCTCGCTATTGATTATGGTAGTGGTTATCATGGACTTTATGGCCCAGGTTCAGACTCATCTGATGTCTTCTCAGTATGATTCTGTCCTGAAAAAGGCCAACCTTAAAGGCTATGGCCGCTAAGGGCGCCATTCACGGAGTATCAAAATGAAAGTTCGTGCATCAGTTAAGGCTATGTGCCGCAACTGTAAGGTGATTAAACGTAACGGCGTTGTTCGTGTTATCTGCTCTGAGCCGAAGCACAAGCAGCGTCAGGGTTAATCGATTCGTCGATTAAACCCACCGAGTGCACAGGGCTGACCTAAGGGTCAGCCCCTGTGTTGTTGCAAATTGGTTTGCTGTTGAGTATCCTACCGGGCTTTTCCCAGTAAACCACCGGAATTGAGGAGTGCTATAGTGGCCCGTATCGCTGGCATTAACATTCCCGAGCATAAACATGCGGTAGTTGCTCTGACCGCCATTTTCGGCATCGGCCAAACTCGCGCTAAAGAAATTTGCGTGAACTCTGGCATTGCTGAAGATGTGAAATTCAAAGACCTCGACGAGTCCACCATCGATAAGGTGCGTGACGCCGTCGCTCAGTTCACTGTAGAAGGTGACCTGCGTCGTGAAGTTTCAATGAACATCAAGCGTCTGATGGATCTGGGTTGCTTCCGTGGCTTGCGCCACCGTCGTAACTTGCCAGTTCGTGGTCAGCGTACCAAGACTAACGCGCGCACCCGTAAAGGTCCGCGTAAGCCGATTAAGAAGTAAGGGGAATTAACCAATGGCTAAAGCTCCTTCTCGTACTCGTAAAAAGGTACGCAAGCAGGTCGCAGACGGGATTGCACACGTTCATGCTTCCTTCAACAACACTATCGTGACTATCACTGACCGTCAGGGCAACGCTCTGGCATGGGCCACCGCTGGTGGTTCTGGTTTCCGTGGTTCTCGTAAGTCTACTCCGTTCGCTGCACAGGTTGCTGCCGAGCGTTGCGCCGAAGTCGCAAAAGAGTACGGCCTGAAGAACCTGGAAGTCGAAGTGAAAGGTCCGGGTCCGGGTCGTGAATCTTCCATTCGTGCGTTGAATGCTGCGGGTTTCCGCATCACCAACATCACTGATGTGACTCCGATCCCGCACAACGGTTGTCGCCCGCCTAAAAAGCGTCGCGTATAACCCTAGGTAAGTTGGAGAAAGAACATGGCAAGATATTTGGGTCCTAAGCTCAAACTGAGCCGTCGCGAAGGTACAGATCTGTTCCTGAAAAGCGGCGTTCGAGCGATCGATTCTAAATGTAAAATTGACACCGTACCTGGTCAACACGGCGCTCGTCGCGCTCGTCTGTCCGACTACGGCGTTCAGTTGCGCGAAAAGCAAAAAGTCCGTCGCATCTATGGCGTTCTGGAAAAACAATTCCGGAACTACTATAAAGACGCGGCTCGTATCAAAGGCAACACAGGTGAAAACCTGCTTCAGTTGCTGGAGAGCCGTTTGGACAACGTAGTTTACCGCATGGGTTTTGGTGCCACTCGCGCCGAAGCACGTCAGCTGGTAAGCCACAAGGCCATCAAGGTTAACGGTCGTGTTGTTAACATCCCGTCCTTCCGTGTTTCGCAGGACGACGTTATCGCCGTTCGCGAGAAGTCCCAGAAGCAGGCCCGCATCAAAGGTGCGCTGGAAGTTGCTGGACAACGCGAGAAGCCGACTTGGGTTGAAGTAGACGCAGCTAAGATGGAAGGCACTTTCAAGCGCCTGCCAGAGCGTAGCGATCTGTCTGCTGATATCAACGAACAGCTGATCGTAGAGCTTTACTCTAAGTAAAGCTAACCGTTAAGAGAGGACAAAATGCAGGGTTCTGTTACCGAATTTCTAAAGCCACGACTTGTCGACATTGATCAGGTTAGTGCGAATCGCGCTAAAGTGACTCTCGAGCCACTCGAGCGTGGTTTTGGCCACACTCTGGGCAACGCTCTTCGTCGCATCCTGCTCTCTTCCATGCCGGGCTGTGCCGTCACCGAAGTTGAAATCGACGGTGTTCTGCACGAGTACAGCAGCAAAGAGGGCGTTCAAGAAGACGTTCTCGAGATCTTGCTGAACCTGAAAGGTTTGGCGGTCAAGCTGGAAGGCAAAGATGAGGCAACTCTGACTCTGAACAAGTCCGGTGCGGGCCCTGTCACTGCAGCAGATATCACCCATGATGGTGACGTGGAGATCGTTAATCCCGATCACCTGATCTGCACTCTGACTGGCTCCGATGCCGACATCAACATGCGCATTAAAGTAGAACTGGGTCGTGGTTACATGCCTGCTTCTGCTCGTGCACAAGTTGAAGATGATGAGCGCCCAATTGGCCGTCTGTTGGTTGATTCGTCTTTCAGCCCTGTAGTTCGCATTGCTTACAATGTTGAAGCTGCGCGTGTTGAACAGCGTACCGACCTGGACAAGCTGATCATCGACATGCACACCGATGGCACTCTGGACCCAGAAGAAGCTATCCGTCGCTCTGCCACTATTTTGGCCGAGCAGTTGGAAGCCTTCGTGGACCTGCGTGATGTCAGTGAGCCAGAAGAGAAAGAAGAGAAGCCGGAATTCGATCCGATTCTGCTGCGTCCTGTCGACGATCTGGAACTTACTGTTCGTTCGGCTAACTGTCTTAAAGCTGAAGCCATTCACTATATTGGTGATCTGGTTCAGCGTACCGAAGTTGAGTTGTTGAAGACTCCTAACTTGGGTAAGAAGTCTCTGACTGAGATTAAAGACGTATTGGCTAGTCGTGGTCTGTCTCTGGGCATGCGCCTTGAGAACTGGCCACCGGCCTCCCTAGTCGACAACATGTAACCAGATCTGTTTGAGATTTAGGTTAGAAGGATAAGGTCATGCGCCATCGCAAGAGCGGTCGTCAACTTAACCGTAACAGCAGCCATCGCCAAGCTATGTTCCGTAACATGGCTGGTTCTCTGGTTCGCCACGAAGTTATCAAGACGACTCTGCCTAAGGCCAAAGAACTGCGCCGTGTAGTTGAGCCACTGATTACTCTGGCTAAAACTGACAGCGTAGCGAACCGCCGCCTGGCATTCGCACGTACTCGCGATAAAGAGATCGTGGGTAAGCTGTTTAACGAACTGGGTCCACGTTACCAGGAGCGTCCGGGTGGTTACACTCGCATCCTGAAATGTGGCTTCCGTACTGGTGACAACGCGCCGATGGCTTTCATCGAGCTGGTTGGTCGTCCAGAGGGTGAAGAAGTTGCTGAAGCTACGGCTGAGTAATTGATTCACTTAGAAAAGGGCTCCCTTCGGGGGGCCTTTTTTGTGCCTGTCATTTACCCGAATGATGTGTTTGACGGCAGTCTGGCGAAATGGTGCGGTCGATTACTGTTCTTCGCTTGGCGTGTAATGTGACCTTCCTGACCTTCCTGACCTTCCTGACCTTCCTGACCTTCCTGACCTTCCTGACCTTTCTGACCTTCCTGACCTTCCTGACCCTCCTGACCTTCCTGACCTTCCTGGCATTCCTAGCTTAGGGTTAAGGTGTATCTTTCCAAAAGTCCCCAAACGTAGTGTGTTTGATTGACTACGCTTGCCTGTACCCTGAAGCTCATTTGAGTGTGTTATGCACTGTACCTTAGCGAAAGCGATGCCTTTGGAGCAGGAGTTCGATCTTTGCATCATTGGCTCTGGGCCAGCAGGATTGGCCTTGGCTCACCAGTTTTTGTCGGATGAGATCCGGATCTGCTTGATTGAATCAGGGCGATTTACGCCAAACAAAAGCGCGCAGCGACTCAATAAGGGCGAGAACCGCGGGATCTATTACGATCTGGAGGAATCCCGTTGCCGCGCGATAGGCGGAACGCTGCATATGTGGCAAGGCACCGTTGCCCCATTAGATCCCATCGATTTCGAGAAGCGAGAGTGGATCCCTAACAGTGGCTGGCCTATCGATGCTGAGACGATGAGGCCCTGGTACCAGGAGGCTGCGAGCCTACTGGGGATCTCGGCCCACCAGAGCTGGTTTGATGGCTTGCCTGAGCAGATGATGCAAGAGATCCGTCGCTTCGGGATCCCACCAGCAACGTTCTCCCCTAAGCCCTTTATTAGCTTGAAGATGCAGGTTGAACCTCTGTGTCAGCAGCTCTATCGTCCGGTACTGTCGTCGTCACGGTTGCTGTGCCTGAGCGAGGCGACGGCTACGGAGTTGATTGAGTCTGAGCAAGGGGGACGGATCGAGGCTGCAGCTGTCAGCAGCCTGTGTGGCCGCCATCGTGCGACATTGCGAGCCAAGCGTTTTGTGGTGTGTGCGGGAGGGCTGGAAACGCCGCGATTATTATTGAACTCTCGGTGTCGCTCCGCCCGAGGGGTGGGCAATGAGTATGATGTCGTGGGGCGGTATTTCATGGATCATCCGCGTTTGCGCAGCTCGGTGATCGTTACGCCTAACAGCAATCGTGCAGGCGTATTGCGCCAGATCTCTCTCGGCCGCTATGGCGCCAAATCGGGCTTTACCCTGGCCCCTGCGCTGCAGCAAGCTCAGCGGATCGCCAATCACAATCTGTTCATCGGTGCGGCATCGTTTGATGTTGAGCGACTCGCTCTGAAGGCGTTGCGTTGGCTCAGGCCGCGCCGATCTGCCCTCGTTCAGCCGGTCATGGCAAAGGCCATGCCGGATACGCTGACAGTGGCGACAACGGATGTCGAACAACGCTCGCGAACCGCTGGCAATGGCACCCAAAGTGGCAGTCGCAACCGTGCGGTGCGGATCCTGCGAAGAGTCTGGCGTGCTACGCCGGTGCGTTTACGAGTGGGAATCGAGGATCTGATCTCGAAGCAGCGTTTTGAACGGATGACGTTCATTACCAAGATCGAGCAGCACCCCAACCCGGAAAGCCGCATCACCTTGAGTGATGAAACCGATCCGCTTGGGGTTCCGCTTCTGCGTATGGCCTGGCAGTTAACGGCCGAGGACCATGAAAACATCGAGCGCTTTCATGCGCTTATTTCTGAGCAGTTCGCTGAGGCTGGCTTCGACACCTCAGATCTGACCTTTAAGGGGCCGGACGGCGAGTATTTTTTCCAAGATTCCTCTCATCCGATGGGCGCGACTAGGATGGCCGACGATCCCCGATCTGGCGTGGTGGATGCCAACTTAAAGGTGTTCTCGCAATCCAATCTGTATCTGTGCAGCAGTTCGGTATTCCCGACCGGTGGTAATGCCAATGCGACACTGACGATCTTGGCGTTGGCGATACGATTGGGGCAGTTTCTGCGGAGTCACCCTTAACCTCACTGACAGCGAGCACAAAAAAACCTCCCAGTTGGGAGGTTTTTAGCGAGCTGCTTGGGATCAGTAGCCGCCGCCGGTTTGAGCGTCGTCGTATTGCATCGGCTCATGGGTTTGGCCCATGGCTTCGGCGATCTCTGGCGACATGTAGTTCTCGTCGTGCTTGGCCAAGACCTCGCTGGCTTCCAGAACGGTCGGCTCGATCAAGGTACCCTGAGCGACGATCCCCTGACCTTCACGGAACAGATCTGGCAGCATGCCGTCATACAGCACGGTGATGGCCGGACCGGTATCGGCGACTTGGAAAGCGATCTTGAGGCTGGTTGGATCACGCTCAACGGTGCCTTCAACGACCATGCCACCGACTCGGATCCGCTGGCCCACTTCTGGCATCAGGCCGGAGTCTTCACGGCCTTCAACAACCTCGGTTGGCGTAAAGAACAGATCCAGGTTGGAGTTCAGTGCAAACAGCAGCAAGGTAGCAATAGCAGCGACACCCCCCACCAAGGCGGATGCGAATAGCAGGCGCTTTTTGCGACGTGGGTTCATTGAGTTTGACTCCTATGTTGGCGTAGTCGGCTCTCGCGAGCTTGTTTTTTGGCGATGTCAGCAAGCACCGCTTTGCGCTTGCGCACTGAGTTGTAGGTCAAGGCGGCAAAGGCGATAGCGGCGCTGCCGTAGGATAACCACACATAGAAAGCGTAGCCACCCATATCAATAAATTCGCTTAAAGAGGCAAATTGAAAGGTTAAATTCATGCTTTAGTCTCCTCAGCAACCATGGCGCGGACCCAAGGGCGCATGCTGTTACGGGCCAGTACTTCCGCCCGAAAACGCAAGATGCTCAATGCGGCGATCATCATGGCGAAGCCAAAGATATTCAACAACAGTGGGATCAACATCTCCGGCGGCATGCTATTGCTTTTACCTACGGTAATGGCATTGGGCTGGTGCAGGGTGTTCCACCACTCAACGGAATACTTGATGATCGGCAGGTTGATCACGCCGACAACCGCCAGGATCCCGGCGGCCTTTGCGGCCATGACCTTGTCTTCAAACGAGGCATAGAGCGCGATAACGCCCAAGTAAAGAAACAGCAGCACCAACTCTGAGGTCAGGCGCGCGTCCCATACCCACCAAGCACCCCACATGGGCTTACCCCAGGCGGCACCGGTGATCAAAGCGATCACGGTCAGCACGGCTCCGATAGGTGCAATGGCGGCTGCGGCGATATCAGCCAGTTTGATCTGCCAAACCAAGCCAATAAAGGCACAGATCGCCATGGCCATGTAGGCCGACATCGACATGGATGCGGAAGGCACGTGCAGGAAGATGATCCGGTAGGAGTGACCTTGCTGGTAATCCGTCGGAGCAAATCCCAGGCCCCAGATAGTGCCGATGGAGATCAAGGCGATAGCCAAGACGGCAAACCAGGGAAACAGGCTGCCGGCTAAGTGATAGGCCCGTTCAGGTTGGGCATAAGGGTGTAACCATTTCCACATATCAGTTTGTACTCACTCGTAATGATGCGCTGATCGCAACCGGTGCAAGCACCAGTGACCCGATCAACAATGCGGCCAGAATAGCAAGATGTCCACCAAAGGGCATGTTCATTGAGGCTGCGTCGATTGCGCTGGTGGCGAAGATCAGTACCGGAATATACAGCGGTAGGATCAGTAGACTCAATAGAACGCCGCCTTTTGGCAGGCCAACGGTCAGAGCGACGCCGATGGCGCCGATCAGGGAGAGGATCGGGGTGCCGATCGCCAAGGTCGCCATCAAGGCGCCGTAGCTGTTTTCATCCAGATGCAGTAATACGGCCAGTAGTGGCGCGATAAAGATCAGGGGCAAGCCGGTGACCAGCCAGTGGGCTAGGACCTTCGCCAGCACCATCAGCGACAGCGGTTGAGGGCTGAGCATCATCTGTTCGAGCGAGCCGTCGTTGTAATCAGACTTGAACAGGCGTTCAAGTGACAGCATAGCGGAGAGCAGCGCAGCCACCCAGATGATCCCGGGGGCGATCCGGGTCAAGGTGTTGGGCTCTGGGCCGATCCCCAATGGGAACAGGGTGACCACCATGACGAAGAACATTAGCGGGTTAAAGATATCGCCCCGGTGGCGAAATGCGATCTGAAGATCGCGGCGCAGGACGCTGGAAAAAGCCTGATAATAGCTGATCTGACGCATAGTTCAGGCCTCCTCAGTAAAGTGGTACTGCAGGCGCAGTTTCTTCAGTCGGTCGCCGACCAACTGCAGATCTTGGTGCGTGGTTAGGATCACGCAGCCACCGCGATCGGCATGGTCGAGGAATAACTGCTCCAGCTCGGCGACGCCTTTTTTGTCGATCGCCGTCAGCGGCTCATCGACGATCCAGATCTTGGCATCGGTATGCCATAGGCGGGCTAGGGCAATGCGACGATGTTGACCGGCCGATAGGTGGCCGGCGGGGTGATCCTCAAAACCGGCCAAATTGACTTTCGCTAGGATCTGTTCGATCGGCGCATCATTGAAGCCGGTGATTTTCAGGTTGAAGTCGAGGTTCTCTTCGGCGCTGAGTTCGGATTTGACCCCCGGTAGGTGGCCAAGATAGAGCAGGGCTTCATGGTACTCGTCGCGGACGTCTTCGATGGCTCGATCATTGAAGCAGACGCGACCGCTATAGGGGCGTGATAGGCCGGCCAAGATCCGCAGGAGACTGGTTTTGCCCGCGCCGTTAGGGCCTTCGATCTGAAGGATATCGCCTGGGCCCACATCGAAACTGAGCTCATCGAACAGGATCCGCTCTTCGCGAATGCAGGTCAGTGCTTGTGCCTGCAGCAGCGGTTTGGGGTTTTGCTCTGTCACCGTGTCCTCTTGACTCAATTGGCGGTAATCGATAGGGCGGATATTATCACAGCGGAGTATTGTGACGTTGCCATCGGTCGCATTTCCGGTGCGCTGAACCGGATTGCTGGGAAAAAGATCGCAGGATGTGAGTGATTTAACTATAGGTGTGCGGTTCCCCTTAGCGCAAAATCTGACAATCAGGCGCGGTCGAGGTTCCAAATATGCCGCAAAAAAACGTGATCTTGCGCAATGTGCGTGCCACTTTGTGAGGTCTGTGGTAAGGTTTTCCTGCGGCTGGCGTAGCGACTTTACCCGTTCCCCAGCGTGTGAATGTCAATGGATTGGAATGTCAAAATGAAAAAACTTGTAACGTTTGCTGCGGTAGCCAGCTTGACCATTGCCTCTAATGTAATGGCACAAGAGGGCGAAGCCGTTTATCAAAAAGCCTGCAAGACCTGTCATGATATGGGGATCGCTGGCGCACCAAAGTTAAAAGATGCTGAGGCGTGGGCGCCTCGAATGGGCAAGGGCCTGGATGCATTGGTTGCCAGCGTCAAGACCGGTCTGAATGCAATGCCACCGGGTGGCATGTGTATGGATTGTACCGATGAGGACCTGAAAAAGGCCATCGAGTATATGGCCAAGTAGTGGTGCTAAAAACGCAAAAAGCCTGGCATTTGCCAGGCTTTTTTGTGCGCAGGTGCTGCTTAGTTGCCGGCTTGCTGCAGGAAGCCTCGGGCTTGTGCGATAGCGTTCTGGATCGCGTCGCGATCCACGTCGGTGCGCGGGCTGGTCAGGATCATCTCCCAGTGGCCAATGGCATCCTCGTAGTTCGCCTTGAAGAAGGCATCCATTCCCAGCAACAAGCGGGTTGAAGGATCCTTATCATCATCGGCCAAGGCTTTGTCTACTACGACCTGGATCTCCGGCGTGATGGTTTGATCGGCCAGGTAGTACATGGCGGTCGCCTTCGGGCCTAACAGCTCCGCATGTTCACCAACCAGTGCCATGACGCGATCAAAGGCCTCGATGCCTTGCTGGTATTGGCTGTTAGAGATATAGGCATGACCGAGTGAGAACCAGGCTTGGCTGTCTGTCGGGTTTTGCTCGACGTGCATCTCCATCTGACGTAAGCGCATGGCCATCAGTTGTTGCGGGTCCATGCCTGCGTGCGGATCGGCTTGAGCGGCGACTTGTGGCGCGTTCCACTCGCTGTAGCGACCGAGATCGTAATAGGTATAGCCAGCCACAACGACCAGAATGGCGCTCATGACAGCTGGCCAAGCAACGTTGGCCTTACGGCCGGCCAACACGTCGTCTTCCTGCTCGACGTTTTGCAGCAAGTTCATCTGCAGCTCTTGCTTTAGTTGCTCATGCTCTTGCGAGTTGATGCGTTGCTCAGCGAGCTCAGCATCCAGCTCCTGCAGCCGTTCATTGAACAGATTTAGGTTGGTCTCTTTGCGCTTTTGCGCGTCGGTGGCTGCTTGGGCAACCATGTTGCGGCGCCAGAAAGGCAGCCAAATAAGGGCCAGTGCCAGAATAGTTAGGGTGGCAATACCGATCCAAAAAGTCGTCATAGCAATCTCTGATGGTGGGTCGCGGTGACAATCAACTCAGCCGTTTTTCGCCTTAAGCGACCGCCGGGAGTTGGTCCAGATGGAGATGGATTATACGGCAAGTGCAAGGCTTGAACAGTGTTAAGCAAAAGTAGAGTTGAGTTATCAGGACGGATTGGGGGAATCATCACAGTTCAGTGGCTTATCGGTCGGAGGTGGGAAACTTTTTGCTGAATGCGGTATCCAATAGCCGACCTGCGTCTGCGCCATTTTGGCGTGTACCGCTTTTGTGACGCTTGACCCGCTGCTGAACACTGCAGTGGAAAAAGCGATACAAGACGGCAGACAATGCGGGTAATACTGCCTAAAATGGCGGCAATGACATCCATTCACGGTGTTAACTTTTTTGTGCCCGTGTGGTTATTTTCCTCTGAGGTAAGCTAATGGTTCCGGAACTTGGACATTACTCGCTCATTATCGGTTTGGCTTTTGCAGCTTTGATCGCCGTCGTGCCCCTGCTCGGCGTAGCGCGCAAGGATGCCTACCTAGTGAGTTTCGCACGTCCCCTAGCATACGGTATGTGCCTATTTATGGCGATCGCCGTAGTCTGCTTGGGCTATGCATTCGCAACCAACGATTTCTCTGTCGCTTATGTTGCGAACAACTCCAACAGCTTATTGCCGATCTACTTTAAGATCGCGGCGATCTGGGGGGGCCACGAAGGTTCTCTGCTGTTCTGGACCTTCTCTATCTCCGTTTGGGCTGCTGCTGTTGCCTTCTTCAGTCGTGGGCTGGAAGAGGCCTTTACCGCGCGGGTTCTGGCGGTGTTGGGGATGGTGATTGTGGGCTTTGCCCTGTTCATGCTGTTTACCTCCAGCCCGTTTGAGCGCATCTTTCCGATGCCGGCAGAAGGGCGCGATCTGAACCCGATGCTGCAGGATGTGGGTCTGATCTTCCACCCGCCACTGTTGTACTTGGGTTACGTTGGCTTCTCTGTTTCCTTCGCGTTTGCCATCGCAGCACTGATGAGTGGTCGTTTGGATTCTGCCTGGGCCCGTTGGTCCCGTCCGTGGACCCTCGCCGCGTGGTCGTTTCTGACTGCTGGTATCGCGCTGGGCTCCTGGTGGGCTTACTACGAGCTTGGCTGGGGCGGTTGGTGGTTCTGGGATCCGGTGGAAAATGCTTCCTTCATGCCTTGGTTGGTGGGCACAGCGCTGCTGCACTCATTGATCGTGACCGAGAAGCGCGGCACCTTCCGTAACTGGACCATCTTGCTGGCGATCTTCACCTTCTCCTTGAGCCTGTTGGGCACCTTCCTGGTGCGCTCTGGGGTGCTGACCTCGGTGCACTCGTTTGCGGCCGATCCGTCCCGTGGCTTGTTTATTCTGATCCTGCTTGGTCTCACCATTGGCGGCTCACTGACCTTGTTTGCCCTGCGTGCAACCGAGATGGCCTCGCCGGCTCGTTTCAACTTGCTGTCGAAAGAAACCATGCTGATGGCGTGTAACGTGCTGTTGGTTGTGGCCACAGGTTCCGTACTGCTGGGCACCCTGTACCCACTGCTGGGTGACGCCTTGGGCCTGGGTCAGATCTCTGTTGGACCTCCGTACTTTAATACGGTGTTTGTGCCGATCGTGCTGGTGATGTTCGTGTTTATGGGGATCGGTCCTTTCATTCGCTGGAAGAACTCGAAAGAGGGTGAGCTTAAGAAATTGCTGCCGTCTGCGATCGTTGCCTTGATCGCCGCCATCGCGCTGCCGTTGCTTATCGCCGGCCGCATGAACGCTTGGGTTTTCTTCGGCCTGTTCACCGCCTTCTGGGTAGCTGGATGCTTGGTGCTAGACCTGTTGCGTCAAACCCGCGATGCGGATGGCTCTTTCACTAAGCGTCGGATCAGTCGCAGTTATATCGGCATGCAGCTGGCGCACGCCGGTATTGTGATGTCCATCATTGGTGCCACCGTGGTCTCCAACTATGATGATGAGCGTTCTGTGCGCATGGGCCCGGGCATTAGCCACGATCTGGCTGGCTACACCTTCACCTATGAGCGCACCCAGATGGTACAGGGGCCGAACTACACCGCTGAGCAGGGTGTGGTTACCGTCGCCAAGGGCAACAAATACGTCACCACCTTGTATCCGGATCGCCGTCAATACAATGTTCGTACCATGGACATGACGGAAGCCGGGATCGACTGGGGCTTTACGCGCGATCTGTACGTCACCATGGGTGATCCGTTGGACAGCCAGCACTACGCCGTACGCTTGAACTACAAGCCGGGTGTTCGCTGGATCTGGATCGGCTCCATCTTCATGATGTTCGGCGCCGGTGTAGCGGCAACGGATAAGCGCGCCAAAAAACGAAAGACCGCCGCTGACGCGAACAAAGCGAAGCTGGCTAACGCTTAATTGAAGGAGCATAAATGAAGCGTGCAGTACTCTTTATTCCGCTAGGTATCTTTGCGGTATTGAGTCTGTTCCTGTTTAAGGGGTTGTTCCTTGACCCCTCAAAGCTGGAATCGGTACTGGTTGGTAAGCCAGTACCGGCGTTTGAGCTGGAGTCTTTGGAAGACGCCAGCAAACGTTGGACTCATGAAGATCTCGAAGGTGAGGTTTACCTGATCAACATCTGGGCGACCTGGTGCCCTTCGTGTAAATACGAACACCCATTCTTGAATCAATTGAAGCGCCGCGGCGAGATCAAGATCTATGGGGTGAACTACCGGGATGAACGCCAGCCGGCCATCCGTTACTTGGCCAACAGTGGCGATCCGTACCACAAGAACATCTTTGATCCGGAAGGCTCATTGGCGTTTGATATGGGGGTCTATGGCGCACCAGAAACCTACGTGGTTGATCACAACGGCATCGTTCGTCATCGATTTGCCGGTGTATTGGAGCCGCAGGTTTGGGCGCGTGACTTTAGACCACTGATCGAGCAGATCCGAGCGGAAGCCGCAGCAGAGGGTAAGTCCTAATGAAGAAGTTACTTGCGGCCGTTACGGCACTGATGATGGCGGCCTGGGTTCAGGCTGCACCGATCGACACCTATGAGTTTAGCGATGCGGAGTCGCGTGCGCGTGGCATCGCATTGGCTGCCGAGTTGCGTTGTCCTCAGTGTCAAAACCAGAATCTGCACGACTCAAACTCTCCGATCGCTCTGGATATGCGCTTGCAGGTCTATGAGATGGTGGAAGAGGGCAAAAGTAACGCGGAGATCGTGACTTACTTTACCGATCGTTACGGTGATTTTGTTCGTTATCGCCCAGCGTTTGATCCTCGCACCTATATCTTGTGGCTCGGCCCGGTCTTGTTCCTGATCGCCGGTGGCGCCATCGCTGTTGCGTTTGCTCGCCGTCAGCGTGCGGAAGCGGCGGGTCAGGTTGAGGTTTCCCAACAAGACAAAGAGCGTTTGGCCAAATTGTTGGATCAAGATAAGCGTAACGGATGAAACAGTTCTTTGTTGCGATGTTGGCGCTGCTGATGAGCAGCGCCAATGCCTTTCCTGGGGCGAGCAGTGATCCAGCGTTAGAGCGCTTTATTCATCTGTCGCGTCCGCAAGCACTGGAAACGGTGCAGATCTTAGGGCCCGATGGGGCATCGTTCGATCTGTCGCAGTTTCGTGGTCAACCTGTGATGCTGAACCTGTGGGCGACTTGGTGTCCGCCTTGTATCCGTGAGTTGCCTTCATTGGAGCGGTTCCGCCAGGACTTTGAGGCTAAAGGTTTGCAAGTCGCCCCTATCTCTATTGATCGGGATATCAGTGTGGTTCAGCCTTTCTTGGCAGAGCTTGGGATCACCGATATGGAAACCTGGTTTGATACCAGTAATCAGATCGGCAAGATCCTCCCGACCGATCTGATCCCAGCGACCTTCATCTTAGATAGTGAAGGCAATCTGGTCGGTTTCGTTCGCAGCTTTATTGACTGGGATAATCCCGCAGTACGCAAAACCATGGAGCAATACCTGCCTCAATAAGGGGTTTCGTTGATGTTCTGTGCGTTCTTCGCTTAAAGAAGCAGCTACTGGTGAAAGGCTCGCCAGTTAGGCTGCTTTTTTGTTTTTAAGGGTTGCGGAGAATAGTTCCTTCCCTATAATACGCTCCCTGTCGACGGGGCACAGCGAGGTAACCAACGCGGTT
Organism: Ferrimonas pelagia; assembly: GCF_039543565.1. Classification (NCBI taxonomy): domain Bacteria; kingdom Pseudomonadati; phylum Pseudomonadota; class Gammaproteobacteria; order Alteromonadales; family Ferrimonadaceae; genus Ferrimonas; species Ferrimonas pelagia. Next base: position 44,611 of record NZ_BAABJZ010000084.1, read on the forward strand.
AACGAGCGGCCTGGTCAACAAAACAACGGTTAGAAAGAAAGTTGAAAAACGGACTTGACGACCGCGGCAAATTCACTAGAATACGCCACCTGCTTCGGCAACGAAGCGAACCTTAAGTCAGCATGACTTAAGCGCTCTTTAACAATTTGTCAGACAATCTGTGTGGGCACTCACGCAGGATTGAGAAATCATCATTTCTTAATGCCTATTGAGTG
>NZ_BAABJZ010000085.1:0-45116 GCF_039543565.1 Ferrimonas pelagia
TACTCAATGAATACTGAATAAAACGTGTGTTCACTCAATAGGCATTAAGAAATGATGATTTCTCAATCCTGCGTGAGTGCCCACACAGATTGTCTGACAAATTGTTAAAGAGCTGCTCTTGCGAGCGCTGCCTCGTTGCCGAAGCCGGATGCGTATCTTACGCGTCCTGTTGTTTAAGTCAAGCGGAAAGTTTCACTTTCTTTTCAACTTAAACTTCAACTTTCGAGCCGTTGAGCTCAATCATCGAAGCGGAGCGCCATTTTAGCTAGCTAAGTTGCCAAGTCAAGGACTTATTTAGCAAGTTAACTGCGTGGCTGCTGCCGTGTTGAACGAATCACTCAAGCTGCCTAAGCGGCTTGTCCCCGTCAACGTGGAGCGCATTATAGATAAGGATTTGCGGAGTGCAACAAGCAAATCGAACATTTAGCACCAACCGACCAAGAAAACATCAACGCCAGCTCACTTTGCACATTTAGCCACCAATTCCGGCCTAAAAAGCGCGGACCTCGCCAAACCCTTGCCGCTTCAGGGCGTCGAATAGCCAAGGTCCAGGCTGACTACCTGTATAGAAGAAGCGCGCACCGTCGCCCCGCTCCAAGGTTAAAGCCGATTGCCGACACAGCTTCTCGACCTGGCGCGCCACCGCGGCGCCGGAATCCACCAGTTGCATATTCGAGCCTAATACCTCTTGCAACTCCGCAACTAGCAAAGGGAAGTGGGTGCAGCCCAACACCACAACATCCGGCTGTTGCACGAGTAGTGGCTGCAGTATTGCAGTCAATGCGGACCGATTTGGCGTCTGACCTGCCATCTTGGCCTCCGCCATACGTACCAGTTCGCTGCTACCGATGCGGATCACCTGATGTTGCGGTGCAAACGCGTCGATCAGAGCATCGGTGTACTGCCGCTGCACCGTGCCCGGTGTGGCCAACAGACCGATCCGGCCGGAGCAGGATAACTCTGCCGCCGGTTTGATCGCTGGCACCACGCCCACAACAGGGATCATCACCCTACTGCGAAGTTGCTGCAGCACCAGCGTGCTCGCACTGTTGCATGCGATCACCACCAATGCGGTGTCGTAACGCTGAATGTGCTCTTGGATCAACCCAATACAGCCCTGGATCAAATCGGGTTCAGACAACTCACCATAAGGAAAGCGCGCAGTATCCGCCAAGTAATGGATGCTGGCCTCAGGCAATCGTTGGCGTATGTGCTGGTAGATGGACACGCCACCCACCCCGGAGTCGAATAATAAGATGGAGCTCATGGAACCCGTCTGCTAAATAAAGATGCGGTGCTGCAAGTTAGAACGACATTCTCACACAAGCATCGCTTTCGACCAAGATCACTGGACTTAGCCTCACAGGTGGTTAGAATTTGCCCCCTTTATATAGACAGACGCTCGGAGAATCTCATGGATCTGGCTGCACTCGATCCCCGTCGTTACGATGACCAACTGGCCGAAAAATGTGAGCGAATGCGCGCTCTGTTCGCCGAATACACCACCCCAGAGCTGGAGGTATTCCGCTCCGAGCCCGAGCACTACCGGATGCGCGCCGAGTTTCGCATCTGGCACGAAGGTGATGATCTGGATTACATCATGTTCGATCAGGCCACCAAATCCCGGGTCGCCATCAAGCAATACCTGCCGGCCAGTGCGCTGATCAATGAGTACATGATCAAACTGCACGATGCCTTGCGCCCAACCCCGGCTTTACGCCACCGTCTGTTCCAGGTTGATTTTCTCTCCACTCTCAGTGGTGAGTTGGTGATCAGCCTGCTGTATCACCGCCAACTGGATCAGGCGTGGACCGATGCCATCGAGGCGTTGCTGAAGGAGTGGAACCAACCTGGCGTATCCTTTATTGGCCGCGCTCGGAAACAGAAGATCTGTGTTGAGCGCGACTATGCGGACGAAGTCCTGCACGTACATGGCCGCCCGTACCATTACCGCCAGATCGAAAACAGCTTTACCCAGCCCAACGGTAAAGTCGCGGAAAAAATGCTGGAGTGGGCGGTCGATGCGACCCGCAACAGCAGCGGCGATCTGCTCGAGCTGTACTGCGGTAACGGCAACTTCTCGCTGGCGCTGGCGCAAAACTTCGAAAAGGTCCTTGCCACCGAGCTGGCGAAACCCTCGGTCGAATCGGCACAGCACAACATCGCCAAGAACGGCATCGATAACGTCACCATTATTCGCATGTCCGCCGAGGACTTTACCGATGCCATGAATGGCGTGCGCGAATTCAATCGCCTGAAAGGGATCGATCTCAAGGCCTTTAACTGCAACACCATCTTTGTTGATCCGCCGCGCTCTGGACTGGATCCTGCCACCGAAAAAATGGTGCAGGGCTACGATCGCATCCTCTACATCTCCTGTAACCCAGAAACCCTACTGGAGAATATGAAGACGTTGGGACAGACCCATACGATCACCAAGTTCGCGCTGTTTGATCAATTCCCCTACACCCACCACATGGAAGCCGGCGTTCTACTGGAGCGTAAGTAGGCCTATTGGCCCTAACAACAAGCATTTGGCGCGCCATGTTATGGCGCGCCTTTTTTTGCCCCCATAAACAGTGAGCAAAGTACAAGCTTTACACTGCATAACAATCGCCTTACTCCTCCACTGGTAAGCTGGGCGGCGCCACCCCCTTGCCCATAGAGAACCGAATGATAAAGGCAAACTTTCCTATACTGCTGTCCGCCGCTGCGCTCAGTGCCAGCCTCACTGTTCAAGCCAATACAGCCCCCAACGTCATCATTATCCTGACCGACGACCAAGGCTGGGGTGATGTGGGCTATCACGGCATTGAGGATATCCATACCCCCAACATTGATCGTCTCGCAGCCGGCGGCACCGCATTTGCCCAAGCCTATGTCACCGCTTCGGTATCAGGCCCCTCTCGCGCTGGGTTGATCACCGGCTTGCACCAACAAAAGCTGGGCTTCTATGGCAATGGGGAGTTGAGCGTGATCCCTCACAGCCAGCCGACACTGGCTGAGATGCTGCAAACGCAAGGCTACGACACCGGCATGATCGGCAAATGGCACCTGGGCCAGGAAGAAGATCAGATGCCATGGCGTCGCGGTTTCGATTTCTACTATGGCTCACCCCATGGCTCCCACGACTACTTCCGCTCAAGCAACAGCCTGGAGGAAACCCGCAAGCGCTTCCTGCCCATGTTGCGCAACGGCAAGGTCGACACCCCAGTTCAAGAGCGAGGCGATTACCTGACGGATGTCTATACCGACGAGGCGATCCAATTTATCGAGTCGGAGCGGGAGGCACCGTTTTTCCTATACCTAGCCCATAACGCGGTGCACTTCCCTTGGCAGGTGGCGGAACGATATATCGATCGTCTGGCGGATCTGCCAGTTCATCATGAGGAGCGTCGATTCTTTGCCGGTATGGTACTGGCGGTCGACGACAGTGTGGGTCGCATCATGCAAAGCTTGGAAGAGAACGATCTCAGCGAAGATACGCTGGTACTCTTTCTCAGCGATAATGGTGCCCCGCGAGGCCAAGGCTTTGAGGCCCCCAAGCAAAAAGACCGCGGTCAAACCACCATGGCCAGCCCGGGCCCCTTCAACGGCTTTAAAGGCGATACCTATGAAGGTGGCTTAAGGGTTCCCTTTGTTGCCCATTGGCCCGGCACCATCCCTGCCGGTCAGATCTACCCGCACCCAGTGGTCAGTTACGATATTGCCCCCACCATTCTGGCTCGCTCTGGCGTCATCCAGCCGATGAAGGGCCTGCCGTTCGATGGGGTCGATCTACTGCCCTATCTCAGCGGCCAGATCGAGCCACAACAACGGCCGCATCAAACGCTGCACTGGCGCCGCGACAATGACTACGCGATCCGTGATGGCGACTGGAAGCTGACCTGGAACAGCCAAAGCGGGCCGCAGACCATCCGGCTGTTTGATCTAAAGTCGGATCCCGAGGAGAGAAACGACGTGGTCGACCGCTATCCTGAACGCGCGCAGATGATGCAAGACCGGTTCGATGATTGGGACAGCCGTTTGCCCAGCAACATGGCCGGCAAGGATCCCCAGAACCGCAACGACCATTATCAGCAGGGTCAACGCACCAATGTGATGCAGTTTAATGACCAAGAGCGGGCCAACTAGGCGCCCCGCGCTCACTCGCCCAATAGACAAACCCGCCAACTTCGGCGGGTTTCTTTATGCTCAGTCTGGATTGCGCTGCTGATATTTATTGGATTTTTGCAGCGCCTCACCGCCCAACGCCAGCATCGCCACCTGCAGCACCAAGCGCTCGCTCAAGGCTTTGCGCTCGGCCCGAGTCATATCCAACGCTTCCGAGCCCGTCGAAAACACCAATACAACCATGGCCTCCGCCTGCGCATAGGACAAGGCTTGCGTTCGTCCAGCGCGCGCTTGCAGGTAGTCGCTGAGCTCGTCGGTAAAGTGGCGGATCTCCCGATTAACGGCGAAACGAAATGCCTCCGACGTGCCGGTGCGTTCACGCAGCAGCAGGCGGAATACATTGGGGTTTTGCTCGACGAACTCCATATAGATCTCGATAGAGGCGCGGATCACGCTGCCGCCCTGCTCGGCCCGCTGACGCCCTTTGCGCATCAACTGGCGCAGGGTTAATCCACCTTCATCGACCATGGTCAAGCCGAGCTCTTCCATATCCTTAAAGTGGCGATAGAAGGAAGTGGGCGCGATCCCGGCTTCACGGGCAACCTCACGCAAGCTTAAGCTGGAGAAGCTGCGCTCAGCACTGAGTTGATTGAACGCGGCATCCACCAGCGCACGCCGGGTTTTCTCTTTTTGCTGGGCTCGGATCCCCATGGCTCTCACTCTACTCTCTTGATCAGGGCAAAACAGGCAGATAGTAACGCTATTGGCGCCACTGCGCATCTGCGATGCTGCAACTCTTGCATTTGCGCATGGATCTACGACAATAGCTTACAACTGTAAGCCGAAAAAGTTGTCAAGGATGAATAAGAAACCGCCCCTCATTTGGCTCAACATCGCCATCTTTACACTGACCTTTGCCGTCGCACTGATCGGCGTGCCATGGTACGCCCTGACCCATGGCTTCTCTTGGGCCAGTGGCATTATTGCCGCAGTCTTCTGGCTGTGGAGCGGGATATCCATCACCGCCGGCTACCACAGGCTTTGGTCCCATAAAGCTTGGCAAGCCCACCCCAGCGTGCAATGGGTACTGGCTATTGGTGGCGCCATGGCGCTGCAAAACAGCATCCTGCACTGGTGTGCCGATCATCGGGTGCACCATAAGCACGTGGACAACAATGACAAGGATCCCTACTCCGCAAAGCGGGGTTTCTGGTTCAGTCATATGGGTTGGATGCTGCGTGAATACCAGCCCGACGGCCACGATTATAACAATGCCCGAGATCTGCAAAAAAACCCGGTGGTCATGCACCAGCACCAGCATTACGGCGCTTGGGTATTGCTCACCAACATCGGCCTGCCGGTGCTGCTCGGCTGGCTTTGCGGCGATTTGCTCGGCACCGTGCTGCTCGCAGGCTTCCTGCGGCTGGTGCTGGTTCATCACGCCACCTTCTTTATTAACTCTCTGGCGCATATCTGGGGCAGCCAACCCTACTCCGATGCCCACACCTCAAAGGACAACGGCTGGTTGGCCTTGGTCACCTACGGCGAGGGCTATCACAACTTTCACCACACCTTTGAGTACGACTACCGCAACGGCATTCGCTGGTGGCATTTCGATCCCACCAAGTGGTTGATCAAAGGATTAGAGAAACTGAAACTCGCCAGCGGGTTACGACGGGTGCCTTCGGATCGGATCGAAGCGGCCAAGCTGAAGATGCAGCTAAAGCTGAGTCAACAACTGCTCAGCCGCCATCAAACGACGGGTGAGTTCCTCGGTAAGCTGGAGCAGGAGTACGATCAACTGCTGCAGAAGCTGCAGGCCTATTATGGCGAGAAGCAGCGACTGCTGAAGCTGCAAAAGCACCAGCTTGACCGTAAGGCCCGGCGCCAATTGAAAGAGCTCAAGCAGGCCTTTGAGCTGCAACAAAGACAGTGGCAACTGCTGCGCCAACAACTGCACGCCTTGACCGAAGAGCAGCAACGCTAAGCACAAAAAAGGCGCCCAACGGCGCCTTTCTTTGTGGCTATCTATCAGCCGGACTGACCAAAGTCGATGTCGATCCAGGTCAGGCGTCCCAGGTGGCCCAGCGCCGGCTCCGGCTGGCCCTGCTCATCATAGAACCATTCAAACCCGTTTTCGCCGACCGCCGGCCAGAACACCCCACGCTCGACGATGCGCAGATCCCGCTGAGGGATCACATAGTCCTGACGCAAGCCCAGCATGCTGGTCCAGATCTCTGCGAAGGTATGCCCCGACTCCACCTCCTGGCCGTACAACATGCCGCCTTGGCTGGACGGCGCATCCTGATTAATGGCGCCATCAGAGACGATCTGGTAGCTGGACAATAGCTTGCGCATGTTGCCGGAGTCCCAGCGATAGCTGTCGAGATCCAGATACGGCACGGTGAAGTGCGCCGTATCTTCATCGCTCTGCAAGCGGCCCATGATCACGAACGGACGGTTACCCGCCACCCCGCCCGGCTGGCCCTTGTCATCTCGCAGATACTTACCTTCATCCCACTCGTTGATGTAGTCGGTCAAAAACTGCAACTGATCGCGGTTGCGCTGGCGCGGTCGCTCGGACAGATCCCGCGGCATCGGTGATTCAAACTGGGTCAACAGCAAGCTGACGCGACGGCCATCGGGCAGCAGCAGGCTAAGATCGACAAAGTTGGTGTCCATGATGCTCAGTGCATCCCAAGCCTCATCGCCCAACACATTGCCGCCCCCCAGAGAGGGCTTGCTGGCGCCATTAACATCACGCCAGTTGAAGTCGCGGAAGGTACGGACGCCGTCAACATCGAGCGGGTATTGGGACAACAAGACGAAGCTGTTCTGGCCGTGGTAATGGCCATAGCCGTTACGGTCTTCCGGTGGGAAAACCAGGCCATCGCCACTGACGTCGATATCCTCGTCGAAACGCTGACCCGAGTTGGTGGCCGCGACGTAGATATGAGGGTAACTGAGGCCCGCCAAGCCGGCCTCCTGAGCCTTGCTCAGGTAGTTCTCCTGGAAGTTGCGGATAATGGCGTCACTGGCGGTGTCGGTGTCGCGCACATCCACCGAGATCCCGGTCAGCAACAGCACGTCTGGACGCCCGCCCTGATAGTCCTGCTGGATCATCGCCGCAATGCTTTGCAGCCGTGGCGAGGCATCGCTGCCGGTCGCGCGCACCTCATTGAGCAGCCGATCGTAGCCGCCGGCTTCATCGTAGGCCATGTCCACATGGAAGGTGGCAAAGCGTAGGGTGTCAGTAAAATTCTGGGTTTTGCTTGAATCGCTGCAAGCGGTCATCGCCAACGCCACTAGGGCCAAGCCGAGGGTTCGAAACTGCATGGGTGACTCCGTACCACATTTGTCGAAGAGTTGGCGCCAAAATATGCCGCCTACCGCATTGATTCAAGTGACAACTTTCAGAACTGCGGCGTTTTTCACCAAAAACCAACAATTCGCCCTAAGCCTAGGGGCCAGCTGGGTTATCATTCAGCCAGACGTAGATTAAGGAAACCCCATGACGGTAAAACTGACCGAATACAGCCACGGTGCTGGCTGCGGCTGTAAGATCAGCCCCAAAGTACTGGACACCATACTGCAGAGCCAGCTGAACATCGCCCCAGATCCCCAACTGCTGGTGGGCAACGCCTCTCGGGATGACGCTGCTGTCTACGCCTTGGATGACACCACGGGGATCATCTCCACCACGGATTTCTTTATGCCGATCGTGGACGACCCCTTCACCTTCGGTCGGATCGCCGCCACCAATGCCATCAGCGACGTCTACGCCATGGGTGGCCAACCGATGATGGCCATTGCCATCCTCGGCTGGCCGGTAAATGTGCTGGCGCCGGAGATCGCCCAGCAGGTGATCGAAGGAGGCCGCGCCGCGTGCCGCGACGCCGGGATCATGCTGGCCGGTGGCCACAGCATCGATGCGCCTGAGCCCATCTTTGGCTTAGCCGTCACCGGCCAGGTGCCGCTGGCTCAACTCAAGCGCAATGACACCGCCAAGGCCGGCGACAAGCTGTACCTGACCAAGCCGCTGGGCATTGGCATTCTGACCACGGCACAAAAGCAGAAGAAGCTCGAAGCCGCTGATGATCAGATCGCCATTGAAGCCATGTGCCAGCTCAATACCATCGCCCTCGAACTGGCGCAGCTGCCCGGCGTGAATGCGCTGACCGATGTCACCGGTTTCGGACTCGGGGGTCACCTGCTGGAGATGTGTCAGGGCGCCGATCTGCAAGCCCAGATCCAACTCGATACCCTGCCACTGCTGCCACGTATCGATCACTATCTCGCATTAGGGTGCATCCCCGGCGGTACCCATCGCAACCATGACAGCTATGGCGAAAAGATCGCGCCACTGTGTGACCATGCCAAGGCCTTGCTGTGCGATCCACAAACCTCCGGCGGCTTGTTGGTCAGCGTCACACCAGCGCACGCCGCGCAGTTGGAAGCGGTGTTGGCGGAAGCTGGCCTGCCAAACCAGTGTATCGGCAGCCTGAGTGATTATCAGGGCGGCTTCCGGATCACCCATGACTGATCGGATCCCGGCCAGCGACTACGCCCAGCTGCTACTGAGCGACACGCCGATGATCGATCTGCGTGCCCCGATCGAGTTTACCAAGGGCGCCTTTCCCGGCTCGGTCAGTCTGCCCTTGATGAGCGACAGCGAGCGGGCGGCGATCGGCACCTGCTACAAGCAGCAAGGGCAACAGGCTGCGATCGACTTGGGCCATCAGCTGGTCAGCGGCGCCGTCAAGCAAGCGCGGATCGATGCCTGGTTGGCACAGATCCAACGCCAGCCCGACACCGTGCTGTACTGCTTTCGCGGGGGCATGCGCTCGCAGATCACCCAACAATGGTTGCGCGAAGCTGGGGTTAACCGGCCATACGTCGAAGGCGGTTACAAGGCGATGCGTAGCTACCTGATCGCGCAGACCGATCGACTCACGCAGACGGCCGACATGGTGATCGTCGGCGGCATGACCGGCTGCGGCAAAACCGACTTTCTGACGCCTCGGGCGGACAGCGTTGATCTGGAAGGATTGGCCAACCATCGAGGCTCCAGTTTTGGCCGGCAGCTGACGGAGCAACCGAGTCAGATCAACTTTGAAAATACCCTGGCACTGGCCCTGATGCGCCATCAAGCTCGCGGGGCAACACAGTTGATCCTCGAAGATGAGAGTCGCCTGATCGGCCGCTGCTCGCTGCCACTGGAGATGCACGAACGCATGGCTCAGGCCCCGCGCGTGATCTTGGAGATCAGCACCGAGGCGCGGATCGAGCAGATCCTCAAAGACTATGTCACCGACATGCAAGCCGCCTTTATCGCCCGCGATGGCCTCGAAGCCGGCCATCAGGCCTTCAGCGAGCATCTGCTGGCCAGCCTCTCGCGGGTCAAGAAACGACTTGGGCCGGTACGCTACCAAGCCCTCAATGACATCATGGTCAAGGCACTGCAGCTGCAGCTGTCACGAGGGGCGCTGGATGGCCACCGGGACTGGATCGCACAGCTACTCACGGAGTATTACGATCCCATGTACCACTACCAGCTTGAGAAGAAGCCCACCAAGCCCCTGTTTCAAGGCCCACCGGCCGCCGTGGCCGAGTTTCTCGATCAGCGGCTCTGAGCGCCAAAACCCAAAAGGCCGCGCCTCCCTTCGGAGTCGCGGCCTTTTTTATGCGTACAAGCTCAATTGGCGCGAGGCGGCAGGATCGTCTGCCAAGGCAGCGCCTGAGAGCCGAGCACCATGTAGTTGGGGTTCTCTAGGCTTTCCCGCTCGTTGTAGCTGAGCGGCTGATACAGGGTATCGACGATCACGCCACCGGCTTCCGACACAATGCACTGTGACGCCCCGGTGTCCCACTCGCCCGTCGGCCCCAAGCGCAGATAGCAGTCCGCCGCGCCCTCCGCCACCATGCAACTCTTCAACGACGCACTGCCGAAGGGCACCAGCTCATAATGACGGGACGGATCCAGCCGGGCGATCACCGTCTCCCGTCGTTGCCGCCGGCTAACCGCGATCTTCAACGCCTCGCCCTGCGCCACCGAACGGCTGTGGATCGCCTGCGCTTCGCCCCGTTGGAATTTAAAGGCGCCATGACCACGGCAGGCATAATAACAAGCCTCCGTCATGGGCGCGTAGATCACCCCAAGCGCAGGACGCCCCCGCTCGATCAATGCGATATTCACCGCAAAGTCACCGCTGCCGGCGATAAACTCCTGGGTGCCATCGAGGGGATCGATCAGCCAATAGCTCTGCCAATGACAGCGCTCGGCGAGGGGAATGTCGGCATCTTCTTCCGACAGAATGGGGATCTCCGGGGTCAACTGGGTTAACGCCGAGACGATCATACGGTGCGCGGCCAGATCGGCACTGGTCACCGGGGTATTATCGGACTTGGTTAGGGCTTCGTACTCGCCCTGTTCATAGATCTGCCGGATCTGCTTTCCTGCCTGGATAGCAATGTCCATTACCGGGTCTAGCAAAGATTGCAGGCGACTCACTCCACCACCACCTTATTACGACGACACACCTTCCAGTTTCAGCCGCTTTTGCGCCAAAAACAAGGCGCTGATCGAGCGAGACTCGGAAAAATCCGGCCGCGCCAGTAAAGAATCCATGTCAGCCAGCGGCCAAGGCACCACCTCCAGCGGCTCAGGCTCATCCCCCTCCAACCGACTCGGGTACAGATCCCGCGCCAGCAAGATGTCCATCTTGCTGGAGAAGTAACTGGGCGCCAGTGCCACCTGATGCAACAGCTCGAGTCGATTCGCTGCGTAACCGATCTCCTCCTGCAGCTCACGATTACCGGCCTGCAGAGCGGACTCGCCAGGATCGATCAACCCCTTGGGGAAGCCCAGCTCGTAGCTGTGGGTGCCCGCCGCGTACTCACGCACCAACAACATGGTGTGCGCGTCCAGCATGGGGACAATCATCACCGCCCCGCTCATGGTGCCCCGCATCCGTTCGTAATGCCGCTCCACGCCATTACTGAAACGCAGATGCAACTGCTCCACTTGAAAAAGGCGACTCTTAGCCACCAATTCTGTCGCGAGGATCTCCGGCTTCTTGCCCTGACTCATGCTCAACTCCCTGTGACTCAAAGACCTGGAATGACGCCGTTATAGTTAAGCGGATACGCTCCGCTGCTGTCCGGCTGACCCAGGAACATCAGTGCCTGACGCAGATCCGTCGGCTGCTCGTCGGTTTCACGAATGGTGGCGGCCAGCTTAACCTGATTGTCCGCCAACAGCAGCGCCTCGCCCTGCACGCCAATACGGTTCTCGGCCTCATCCACGCTCAGCTGAGCGTTGCCCTGCTGACACGCCAATGAGCCGGCCAGATCCCCTAACGGGTAATGGCCAAACTGATTGCGGACATCCAAGCCCGTGATCAACAATCGACCATTGAGTTGCTCACACCAAGGCTGGCCTTGTTCGAGCTGACGCACATTGAGCGTCACGCCACCACTGAGTTCGGTGCGCAGCGGCAAACGGGTATCCCCCACCAACCAGCCGAGTGGGGCACTGAAGCGCAGGTTCTCTGCCGCCAGGCCACCCAAGCCATACTGCACCGCGCCTTGCGCCTGAACCACACTGTCTTCAATGCGGAAATCCAACGCCGCCGTGGCCGTCAACAGCTGCGCAGGCGACAGGATCCAGTGGATATTCTCCAGCTGTCGATCCGCCACATTCAATTGACCGATCTGGCCCTGCCACAGGGTGCCGTCAATGCCACTGATCGCCACACCGGGTGGCTTGGGCGCCAACTTCCAGATCCAAGCTGCCGGCACGTTCGCCAACAAAAACAGCAGGTACACCACAAAACCGGCCAGGCCGTACTTCAACACTCTCACATTCATTCCCTTACGGCTGCGCGATCTGCAGGCGACGCACCTGGATCAAACCCGGTTGTTGCGCCACGGTGACATCTAAGGCTTCCACCGAAACCCCTTGTTGCTGACTCAGCTGCTCCAGCCACGCCATCAAGGTTTCAAACTGGGTGTCCTCGACCCACAACTGCAGCTTGTCGCCCTGCGGCTGCATCCGGGCGATCCGGATCCCCGCGCTGCCCGCACTGCGGCTGGCCACTTGACTCAGGCTACCGCCCCGATTTTGAGTGGCGCCACCGGCGCCCGCTAACGTCACGTAGCGATTGGCGTCCCGCTTCACCTCGTTCAAGGCATTTTGTCCGGCTCGAACCCGCATCTCGGCCTGCTCAACCGAGTTTGCCACCGGCGTCCAGATCCCAAAATACAGCAGCGCCAATAGCAGCAAGGGCCCGGCAACCGTCATCAAACGTTGCTCAGAGGCTGCTCGACTGAACCACCACTGCTGGGCTTGTTCCCAATAGGCATTCATCATTTGGCCTTCACGGTTACCGTGCCGGTAACCCCTTGTTCGTCATTATTCAAAGCCCCGGTCTCCACCGTGAAGTCCCGGCTGGCGGTCTCGCGAAACTGCTCGAACTGAGCAAAGTCCTTACCCATCAGCTGCAATCGCACCTCGCCGCGGGTCGCATCGAAGCGCAAGCCTTCAGGGCGCACTTCAGGCTGAGCCTTAAAGGCGGGCTCCAGCTTGGCCAGCATGGCCATCAGCTCGCCACCACTGCCGCCGCCGAGGCCACGTAGCTTGGCGCGCAATTGGCTGGCCGGATTGACCACCCGCTGCTCATTAGGAAACAGTTGACGGTAGATCCGCGTTTGCTCCTCGCTCAACGCCTTTTGCTGCTGATTGAGCTGATAGACGGTCACACCATTGTGGATCAGGCCCAGCACAAACAGCACCGAGGCGGCGATCCCGACCTTGGCCCAGATCTGCACCGCCTTGCCCAGCTCCCGCGCCGGGGCATAAGGGCCGCTCATCAGGTTCACCGGTGCCTTGGCAAAGCCCTTGCACAAGCACTCCATCGGCAGCTCGAAAGGCTGCGGCTCGACCGCGATCCCCTCGGGCAGCTCATAGGGGCTGAACAAAGCCCAAGGTTGCCCTACTGGCAGCACCAAACGATCCTGCAGCGCATCCAGCCAGTCCGGCTCCAACACCTGGCCGGCGCTGTCACCGGTGCGCAGCAACAACTGCGACTCCAACTGCAACAGCGACAAGGCGGTGTCGTCGAGCCGAGGCAGCGCCAACACATCCGGCACCATCCGCTTGCAGGGCAGATCGGCGTCGGCCAGCCAAGTTTGCCACAACGCCATCTGACGATGACTGACCACGGCCACGGACAGCTGCTCGCCATGACGGGCGCCCGTGATAAAATGCAGCGCCTCGACATCCTCGGCCAGGCCCTCTTCCAACATGAAAGGCACCGCCTTCGCTGCCTGACGCTGCGCCTTGGCGGGCAGCGTCACTTCGGTCAGGGTCACCGCGCTGGCGTCCACCAACACGTCCACTGGCCGCCCCCCGGCCCGCTCGGCCAGAGTGGATAAGGCAAACGCATCCGGCAACACCCCAGAGCTGATCACGCCCCGCTGCTCGTCGGACCACGTTATCCACGGGATCGGTTGTCGGGCATGACTGCCCAGACGCACTACCAATCGTTCACTCACTGTTGGCCTCCATACTGGCGGGTTAACACCGTTAGGTTGTTATCCCCACCACGTCGCAAAATACTTTCAAGTCGAAACACCGCATTGTCCACCTGGGCCCCTGCGGTGAGTCTGAAATAGCTGCTGTCCACGCTCATTGTCGCTTTCGCTTGCGCGGACAGATCGGTTAATCGTTGCAGGCTGCGCTCTTCCCAGAACTTCTCCGTGCTCTCCCAGCCATCACCGGGTCGATTGCTGATCAGGCTCTCTGCCTCACTCAGGCTGATCTTGCCCTCCAGCATGCCAACCAGCAACGCGGCCTGATCTTCGGTGACCGTATTGACGTTCAACACCTGGCGATCCTCGCCGGGGATGGCGCAGACATAGTCGGTCAGGAACTGATACAGCTCCGGCGACGTGCCCAGCACCGCGCGCAATTCACTGTGATGCGCCATCGGTTGGTTGGGGGTGCGGTACGGGTATTCCCGCGCACTGTACTCAGGATCTTCGGCGCCAAAGCTGCCGGAGGGATCGCTGTCGCCATCGACAAAATCTTTGATCCGATCGGCCAGTAGCTCACTGGTGTAACTGTCCACATCCAGCGCATCCAGCATGGCCATAAACTGACGTGCCGCCAAGGGCTTCTGGTAGGGATCCGTCTTCTTCTCTTCGTCGGTCAGATCCTGCGACAAGCCATTGAGGTTGAAGCAGCTGCGCAGATCATCAATGGTACCGGCGATCTGGCCGTGGTCGAGCGGATAGACCACGCTCGCGGTGGCCCAATATTGCTGCAGATGTACGGTTCCGTCGGCATCCTCAAAGTCCTGCTTCAACGCCCGTTTGGCCAGCGCCTCCGACGACAGCGCATACCAGTAGGCCTGATCAAACTGATTCAGGTTGACCGTGCGCCGGATCGAGATCTGGCTGCGCTGGGTCATGGCCGTGCCGATGGTGGTGATCACCACCAGCACCAGCAACACGGTCAGCAACGCCACGCCACGCTGTCGTTTCATCGGTTGCCTCCCGCACCATTGCTGCCGCTACCTGTGCTACCGCCGCCGGTGTTGCTACCGCCGTTTTCGCTTTCGTCTTCGTCTTCCGCTGTCGCGCCCTCTTCATAACCTGCAGGGAGCATAATGTGACGGCGGATCACGCCAAGATCGGCAAGTTCAAGCTCCACCGCCACCGCATTGGGAAACACGGTGCCGTCGACTTGTCGCTCCCAGCTGGACTCGAGGTAGAAGGCAAATTTCAGATCCAGCACCCCGTCCATCATATCCAGTTCGATCGGCTCCTCACCCTCAACCGGATCCGGATACAGGGTATAGAGGCGCTGCAATTTTTCATCCTGCACCCGATAGATCACCTGCTGAACCGAGCCACGAGGCAAGCGCCCCTGCGGGTTAAGCCAGCCGAGGCGAGTAAAGCGGATCCCCTCGCCGTCGGAGTTGTACAGATTGGCGCCATGCTCAAACAGCGCGTCACCCAGCTCGCCAAACGCATCCCGGCTGGCTCGGGGGATCATCTGCCCCAGATCCCGCTCCAGCATATTCATGGTGAGCTGCAAATCCTTCAGGCGCCGCTGCGACTGCTGGCTGATCTCATCCGATTGGATCACCTGCTGCATGATCGCCGCCGTCGCCGTGCCCAGCATGGCAAATACCACCATCGCCAGCAGCACTTCAATCAAGGTAAAGCCGCGCTGGCGCCGGGCGCACGCCGCCCGCTTAGTTGGGATCAGCCACATAGGTCTGAACCTCCGCCAACACGTTATCAAATGTCTGATCCAGACTGACCGAAACCTCGATCATCCGGAGTTTTTCGTCACTGGCTTTGACCACCTTCTGGCGCCAATACCAGGTTTGCTCGGCCAGCTCGGTCTGACCATTGCGGGTGCCCACATCCGGGAAAGGGCTCTCCAACTGGGCATCCACCAAGCGGTTATGCACCACATAGTTCGCCAGCGTCCGCTCCTGCAACAAGGGGATCGCATTGAGCTGAATACTGGCGGTGTTGATGATCGCCAGTGCCGCCGTGGCGAAGATAGCCAGCGCCATCATCACCTCGATCAAGGTAAATCCACGGGCGCGCATCAGTCATCGTCCTCCTGCTCGTGCAGCCAGCCGATCCGACCCAATTGATCGCCCACCAACTCGAGCGACTCGGTATCCGTGCCACGCTCGGTGGCGCTAAACAGCACGGTGAACCCGCTCATCTCACCGGACGGCATCAGGATCAACTGTGGGTCCGGTCGCTTGCGCTTCTCCTCCTCGGAGAGCTCGAACAGCGATTGATCCAGACCAAACTCCGAGGCGCGATCCTCATCCCCCTGGCTCAATGGCAACCCTTCCAGCTCCAGGGTCATCTCCAATCCTTCCGGCAGACGACGTTCGCGGTACAGCGGATCGTGGCCCAAGACCTCCCAGCCTTCCTCATCCAGGTTCCAACGGGCAAAGAAGTAATGATCCGGCTCGATCACGATCCCTACCTGCTGGCCGGACAGCGCGGCTTCCTCCAGCGCCATCCCCACCACCAAGCTGAACTCGGTGCCAAACTTCATCATCGCCTCGCGGCGGGGATCACCACTCATCACGATGCTGACCGCACCGGCCATGACGCCGATCAGCACCACCACCAACAACAGCTCTAACAGGGTAAAGCCCCGCTGACGCGAGGCTTGAGCAAAGGATGAAGCGCGGCCCTGCGACATTACTGGTAGTCGGCCAGGTTGTAATTACAGATATCGTCTTCGGTGCCGAACTGCAGATCCGGACCGGCCGAGCAGAGATCGAACCGACCCATCTCACCCGGGCTTTGGATGTAGTAATTGCCGCCCCAAGGATCGGTTGGCAGACGCTGAATATAACCGCCTTCCTGATAGTTACGCGGCTCCGGCGAGATCGTCGGCCGGTTCACCAGCGCTTCCAACCCCTGCTCGGTGGTCGGCAATACGCTGTTGTGGGCGTAATACATGCTGATGGCGTTCTCCAGGCCGGAGATATCCGCCACGGCTTTCTGCATGTTGGCGCGATCGCGGTTACCCAAGATGTTCGGCGCCACCAGAGAGGCCAGTACACCGATGATCACCAGGACCATCATCACTTCCAGCAAGGTAAAACCTGCGGCCTTGCGGCGCGCACGCAGTTGTCGTTTCATTGGGTCAATCCTCTAAACTTTTACTTATTAAATCATTTGGTTGAGTGCAAGCATCGGCTGCAAGATCGAGATCACGATGAACATCACAAGGCCCGCCATGACCGTGATGATCATCGGTTGCATGATCGCCAATGCCACGGTGATCTGAGATTCAAATTCACGATCCTGGTTATCCGCCGCACGGCCCAGCATGCCGTCCAGCTCACCGGATTTCTCGCCCGAGGCGATCATATGCAGCATCATCGGCGGGAACAGCTTGGTTTGTTGCAGCGACGCCCGCAGCGACGCGCCTTCGCGCACCTTGGTCGTTGCTTCTTTGACCGCGGTCTTCACCTTGAGGTTCAGCAGCACGTCCGAGGCGATCTTCATCGCCTCCAGCATCGGCACGCCCGACGAGGTCAGGGTACTCAGGGTGCGGGCGAAGCGGGCGGTATTCAAGCCGCGCGACACTTTACCCACCACGGGCATATTCAGTAGAGCCTCATGCCAGCCCAGCTTAAACTTGGGGTTACGCAGGGCCTGATTGAAGCCAAGCAAGCCCAGCGCGATCAGCACCAGCACGTACAGGCCGTAGTCATTGAGCAGTTCGGAGGTATCGATCAAAAACTGGGTGGTGGCCGGCAGCGCCGAGCCCATGTGCTCAAACTGAGAGACCACGGTCGGCACCACCGAGGTGAGGAGATACACCACCACGGAGATCGACACCAACGTCAAGATCGTGGGATAAACCAGGGCCTGGATCAGCTTGGAGTTAAGCTCCTGCTTACGCTCGGTGTAATCCGCCAACCGCTCCAGCACCACCTCCAGGTGGCCCGATTTCTCACCGGAGGCCACCATGGCGACGAACAGCTCATCGAACACCCTGGGGTAATCCGCCATCGATTCGGCCAGCGAGTAGCCTTCCACCACTTTGGCCCGCACCGCCATCATCATGCTTTTCAGCCGGGGCGATTCGTTTTGCTCCGCCACCGCCTTCAAACACTCCTCCAGCGGCAAGCCGCCGGCGACCAGTGTCGACATCTGTCGGGTGATCAACGCCAGATCCTTCGCGCTGATCTTAGGCTCAAACAGCTGACCGATGGAGAATCCGGACGACGCCGCCTTCTTCTCGCGCTGCGCCGCGGCTTCCAGTGACACCGGCATCAACTGCTTTTCACGCAAGGCCGCGCGGGCCTGCTTGGCGGTGTCGGCCTCGATCACTCCTTTGACCTGACGGCCCTTGAGATCGAGTGCCTGATATTCGAACGCTGCCATGACTTACTCCTCCCGCGTCACCCGCAACACCTCTTCCAAGGTGGTTTGACCGGCCAGCACCTTGCTAAAGCCATCTTCGCGAATGGAAGGCACGGTCTGGCGCAGGTAGCGCTCGATGGCAAGCTCACCCTTGCCACCGTGGATCAGCTCACGGATGGTGTCATCCACCTCCAGCAATTCATGGATCCCAGTACGGCCCTTATAGCCGCCCTGGTTACAAGCCTCACAGCCCTGCGGCTGATAGATCACCACATCCGTATCCGGCGCCAATCCCATCAACTCGCGTTCGCGCTCGGTCGGCGCATGCGGCTGTTTGCACTCGTTGCACAAGGTTCGCACCAGACGCTGTGCCACCACGCCCAACAAGGACGAGGACACCAGGAAGGGCTCAACACCCATGTCCTGCAAACGGGTCACCGCACCCGAGGCGGTGTTGGTGTGCAGGGTCGACATCACCAGGTGACCGGTCAACGACGCCTGTACGGCGATCTGGCCGGTTTCCAAGTCCCGGATCTCACCGACCATCACCACGTCCGGATCCTGACGCAAGATCGCGCGCAGACCACGGGCAAAGGTCATATCGACCTTGGTGTTTACCTGCGTCTGGCCGATCCCTTCCAGCTCGTACTCGATCGGATCTTCCACTGTCAGGATATTGCGGTCGCGACTGTTGATGTCGGTCAAGCCGGCATACAGGGTGGTGGACTTACCGGAGCCGGTCGGGCCGGTCACCAGCAAAATACCGTGCGGGCGGCGGATCAACACATTGAAGCGATCGCGAATGCCCTGGGACATGCCCAACTGCTTGAGGTTCAGCACCGATTGGTTCTTATCGAGCAAACGCATCACCACCCGCTCACCGCGGGAGCTGGGCATGGTCGACACCCGCACATCGACGGCACGGCCACCAATGCGCAGTGAGATACGGCCATCCTGTGGCACCCGCTTCTCGGCGATGTCCAGCTTGGCCATTACCTTGATCCGCGACACCAACAAAGAGGCGATCTTACGCTGCTGCTTGAGCACCTCACGCAGCACGCCATCCACTCGGAAGCGTACCACCAGCTCTTTTTCATAGGTTTCAACGTGGATATCGGACGCACCCACCTTGATGGACTCGGACAACAGGGCGTTGATCAAACGAATGATCGGCGCATCGTCGTCAGCATCGAGCAGATCCTCCGTCTCCGGCAGCTCATCTGCCAAAGAGGTCAGATCGTCGTCTTTGCCGATGTCTTCCATCAGCTGCTGCGCCTCGGAGGAGTCCTGCTGATACAGCTCGGTCAGGCGCAGATCAAACGCACTGCGCGCCATCGGCTGCAGCGGCAATGGCTCGCCGTAGAAACGACGGGCCTCGGTTAATGCGGATAGGTTGGCCTCTTCAACGTGACACAACGTCGGCGGCTGCAGCGCATCGTCGATCATCACCCCGAAGCGACGGGCGAAGGCAAACGGCAGTCGACGCGCGTCGACCGCCTCCTCGCTCACCTCGGACGGCACATCCGTTGAGATCGGATCAGTCATCGGTCGACTCCGCCCCGGCCTGATCCTTACCCAGCGCCTTGTTCATCCAACCACTCTCATCACGCAGTGGGGTTTGCATCTCTTCACCGGACTGGTGACGCTGCAATAACTCCATGATCTCAGGGCTCATGCCATCCGGCACCACCCACTCCTCCAGCACCGGCACATCGGTGTTCGGCATCAGGTTGATACCACGCTCCTGCTGCTTGAGCTGCTCGGCGCGGAAGTAATTGTATTTGCGACCGGCAATCCCCGTCATTGTGCTGCCATCACGGATAATGGTCGGCTTAATGAAGATCATCAGGTTGCGCTTGCTCTTCTTGGAGCTGGTCGAGCTGAACAGGTGGCCGATCACCGGGATATCCCCCAGCAGCGGCACCTTAGATACGGACTCCTGCACATCCTCGTTAAGCAAGCCCCCCAGCACCACAGTTTCGCCGGAATCGGCCAGTACCGTGGTGGTCAGAGTACGTTTACCAAAGGTCACATCCACCGCCGTACGGCCGTTGACGTTAGACACCTCCTGCTCGATCTGCAGCTGCACCGCATTGCCTTCGTTGATCTGCGGGGTCACCGTCAGCTTGATCCCCACCTCTCTACGCTCAACCGTAGTAAACGGATTCTCGTTATTGGAGCCGGACGCCGAGCCGGTGATCACCGGCACCTCATCACCCACCACGAAGCTGGCCTCTTCATTGTCCAACGTGGTGATGGAAGGCGTCGCCAGTACGTTGGAGTTGGAATCCGACGCCACCGCCTGGATCAATGCACCAAAGTCGCCGGAGGCCACGCCCCAAGCCATGCCATTCACCTTCGCCAAAGCCGAAGCCAAGGTGGAAATATCGCCATCCACATCTGGGTTCTCGGTACAGGTTTCTCCGGTACACACCGTCGACCCTTCGGTTGGCCGTGCATCCCAAACCCCTGCACCGATCTCACCGATGGTGGTACCAAAGCCTGAGTTGTATTGCACCAGACCACCGCTGGCCGAACCGTACTGGACGCTGAAGCCGACTTCGTCACCCTCGGCGATCTCCACGATGATCGCCTCCACCAACACCTGGGCACGTCGGATATCAAGCTGACGGATCACGCTCTCCAGCGTATTGAGTTGATCCGGCTGAGCATTGAGTACCAGCGCATTAGATTCCGCGTGCGCCATGATGGTGATCTCATTGCGGCGACGGGATTGCTGTTGCCCAGCATCCTCCTGCTGCAGGCTCTCGGCAAAGCCAGACAACACCTGCTGCAGATCTTCCGCCTTGGCGTACTTGAGATAGATCACCTTGGTGTTGCCCGAGCTCTTCATGTCCTGATCCAGCTCACGCACCAGATCGGCCGCACGCTTACGCGCCCGCTCATCACCGCTGATCACCACAGAGTTGGTGCGCTCATCGGCCACCACTTTCGGGATCGAGCCCGCACCGGTGGCCGCCTGCTGACCGCCACCGCGATACAGCGCATCGATGATCCGCACCATCTCACCGGCCGAGGCGTAGCTCAGCTTCACCACCTCCACCTTGGTATCGCCCTGCAGATCGACCCGCTTGATGATCTCCACCAGCTTATTCACCGTCACGGCCCGCCCGGTGATCATCATCACGTTGGAAGGATCGTAGTTCACCACGTTGCCGCCACGGGCGTTGTCGTTGAGCTGACGCAGCAGCGGGGCCAACTGCTTGGCCTCCACGTTGTACAGCGGCACGATGCGGGTCACCATCTCATCGCCGTTGCCCGGATCATTCTCATCCGCCACCCGGATATTCTGATCCTTGGCGTCTTTGTCCTTCACCACCTTGATGATGTTGCTGTCTGGCATCTCGACAATGGCGTAGCCGTACACTTGCAGCACGTTGAGGAAGAACTGGTAATACTGATCTTCACTGAGCAGATCATAACTGCGCACATTGATCTTGCCGCGCACGGTCGGGTCGACAATGATGGTCTTCTCCAGGTTCTTACCAACAATGTTGATGAACTCCTGAATATCGGTGCCTTTAAAATTGGCGGCGTATTGAGCCGGCTCTTGGGCCACTGCAAATGTGGCGGCCCCGGCGATCATACCCGCAAGGATCTGGTTGCGGATCCAAGGCAGTCGGCGCTGCTTCAAAGTCATGGTGCTTCCTTCGCTCGAAATCGTTTATTGGGAGGGCAGGGCAAAATCGATCTGGGTCAACTGCCCGTCACGCTCCACCATCAAAGAGGCATCGGTGAGCTCTTGAAGCTCGCCCATTAACTGCGCCGCCTCTGCCAAATTGGTCAGGTCATAGCCGTTGACGGAAACCGCAATGTCATTGGGCTTCAAGCCCGACGCCATAAACAGCTCACGCCCTTCCCGGCCCGGGTTCAAGCGGTAGCCGCGCAAGGCCCCGTCACTCCGTACCGGTGAAAAACTGATAAAATCGGTGATCTTGCCTGGATCGGCCAGCAAGGCCTCGCGCACTTGGGCCACCGCTTGGTTGGCGCCAGAGCTGGCTTGACTGGATGGGCGCGGCTCGCGCAGCCGCTGAGTCTCATTGGACATCTCACGGGTGTATTCCATCCCATCCAACATCAGGGTCTCATAGCGCCCCTGATTGAGAATGATGGCCCGATCGGCATACACCTCATGCAAACTGGCATTGGTGCTCTTGATCTTCTCACCAATACTATAGGTCTCTTGCGAGCCGCCGCTCTCGATGATGGCGATCCCCCGCTCCTCAATAGAGCTGGCGACCAGTCCGGTCAGCAAAATACGCAAGGAGGTTTTGGGCGCATCGGTGATCAGATCCCGTGCCACCGGCTCCGGGGTGGCCACCTCCGGCTTCGCATCCGGGGTGCCAAACAGCTTCAGTGACAGCAGCGGCGCCAGTGACACATTGCCGGACTGCCCGCCCTGCTGCGGCGTGGGTCGCCAGTTGGCCGTATCCGTGCCAGGCTCGGGCAACAATTGCCAGGTCATCAGCGCGGCCAGATACAGGGAGCACACCACGAGAATAAGAGTGAGGATCTTAGCCACAGGGGCTTGCGGGATCCTTGCCAGCCAACGCTGGATGGGTAGAGATAAATCCATCGGTCGGGAAACTGATTATCCTGCGCCAGGGAAACTCCCCGCGCTTGCTGAATTTGAAAGGTTTGATGCTAACTTACGCCATTGGTCAGCAACAAGCCAGAGTGGCCAGATGCCCAATTCATAGCGAAAAATGACCAATTATGCTAACTTTCTCCGCCCTAATAAGCTGTGAAGCTCGCCCCTCTTTTCCTACCCTAGGGCTTTTGTGTGTCAAAACAACGCTCAAACGAACAAAATAGCACCGAACTGAATTCGGTTCGGTTGGATAAGTGGCTCTGGGCCGCCCGATTCTACAAAACCCGTGCGCTGGCACAGGAGATGATCAACGGCGGCAAGGTCCAGGTGAATGGTCAGCGCAATAAGCCCAGCCGTAAGCTGGAGCGCGGCGCCACTCTAACCTTGTGGCAAGGCCATGACGAGAAGGAGATCGTGATCCTAGCGCTGTCAGAGAAGCGCCTTAGCGCCCCCCTGGCACAAGCGCTCTATGAGGAAACGGAACTCAGCGTAGAGAAACGAGCCGAGCGAGCCGAGCAACGTCGCCTGTTGGCGGATGCGGATCACACCGCGCGCCGCCCAGACAAGAAACAGCGACGCCAACTTCTTCGTGTCAAACACCAGGACGAGTAAAACCATGACTCAATCCGACAAGCTCTACCGTTACCTGTTCGACAAAGCGGATGTCCGCGGCGAACTGGTGCAACTGAAAGACAGCTACCAGCAGATCCTCGCGGCCGCCGACTACCCGGCTCCGATCAAGCGCCTGCTGGGTGAAACCTTGGCGGCCACCGCCATGCTGACCGCCACCCTCAAGTTCGAAGGGGAGATCGCGGTGCAGATCCAGGGCGATGGCCCGCTGCGCCTGCTGGTGATCAACGGCACCCACGACAACGTCCTGCGCGGCGTCGCCCGCTTTGAGGGCGAAGTGCCAGAGGGCGATCTGCAGAGCCAGATCGGCCAGGGCCACCTGGTGATCACCATCACCCCAACCGATGGCGAGCGCTATCAGGGGATCGTGGCGCTGGACAAGCCGAGCCTGGCCGCCAACATCGAGCAGTACTTTGCCCAGTCAGAGCAGCTCAACACCCGCCTGTGGCTGCACACCGACGAGCAACACGCCGCCGGCATGCTGCTGCAGCAATTGCCCGCCAGCAACGTGCAAACCGAGGTCGAGTTTGAGCACCTCGAAGCGCTGACCGACACCATCAAAGCGGACGAGCTGTTCACGCTCGAAGCGCAGGATGTGCTGTACCGCCTCTATCATGAAGAGTCCGTGCAGTTGTTCGATCCAAGCGACGTCAGCTTCAAGTGCGGCTGTTCTCGCGAGCGCAGTCTGTCGGCACTGGCCACGGTCGCCAAGGCCGAGCTGGATGCCATCATCGCCGAGCGCGGCCACATCGAGATGCACTGCGATTACTGCAACACCAGCTACCGTTTCGACGCGGTCGATGTCGCTGGCGCCAACGTCGCCCTCGCGCCGAGCAGTGACAGCCAGCACTGAGTTGCGCCCTCTCGACTCGATTCTGTAAGAAAAAGCTGCCTTTCGGCGGCTTTTTTATTTTGTGATAGCCATCACGCCTATCCCGCTTTGGCGCCGACTGAGATACACTCACCTTGCCAGATCAGAGCCAGGAAATGGCCGATCATTCAAACCGATCATCAGCAGATGTCTGACTACGATCGGTTATATACCAAGGACCGAGGAGAGAGATATGGCAGCAATCCGGCAGGATCTGAGCAACGCAATGTTGGTCGAAGCCGCAATCCGCCGCAACGAAGGACAACTCGCCGCCAATGGCGCACTGGTTGTTGAAACCGGACACCGCACCGGACGCAGTCCCAAGGACCGCTTCATTGTGCAGGAGCCCAGTACCGCGGCTCAGATCGACTGGGGCCCGGTCAACCGACCTTTTGACCCGGGTCAGTTCGATGCTCTATGGCAGCGGGTCGAACAGCACCTGGACGAACAAGAGCACTTTCTGTCTCATCTTGAGGTGGGCGCCGATCCCGAGTACTCCTTGCCGCTGCAAGTACGCACCGAAACCGCCTGGCACCAACTGTTTGCCCGCAACCTGTTTATCGTGCCACAGCAATGGAACCAAGCCGACAAGCCGGTCTGGCAGATCCTCAACGTACCCAGTTTTCAGTGCGATCCCGAGCGCGACGGCACCCACTCCGACGGCGCGGTGATCATCCACTTTGCCGAGCGCAAGGTCTTGCTGGCGGGCATGCGTTACGCCGGCGAGATGAAGAAGTCCATGTTCTCGGTACAGAACTTCCTGCTGCCGGCCAAGGGCGTGCTGCCGATGCACTGCTCTGCCAACGTCGGCGAAGAGGGTGATACCACCCTATTCTTCGGCCTGTCCGGCACCGGCAAAACCACGCTGTCGGCCGATCCCAAGCGCGCGCTGATCGGCGACGACGAACACGGCTGGGCCCCCGGCGGTGTCTTCAACATCGAAGGCGGTTGCTACGCCAAGTGCATCGATCTGTCCCACAAAAACGAACCGGTGATCTGGGATGCCATCCACTTCGGCACCGTACTGGAAAACGTCGTCCTCGATCCGCAGCGCCAACCGGATTATCGCGACACCCGGCTAACCCAAAACAGCCGCGCCGCCTATCCACTGGAGCACATTGCCCACCGCGTCGAGGCCAACCGGGGGGCGGAGCCCCACGCCGTGGTGTTCCTCACCTGTGATGTCTCGGGCGTGCTGCCACCGGTCGCCAAGCTGTCGAAAGAGGCCGCGGCCTACCACTTCCTGTCCGGTTACACCGCCAAGGTCGGCAGCACCGAGATCGGCTCCAGCGCCGCCATCGAATCCACCTTCTCCACCTGCTTTGGTGCCCCCTTCTTCCCACGCCCGGCCGGTGTCTACGCCGAGTTGCTGATGGAGCGGATCGCGCGCTTTGACAGCCAGGTCTACCTGGTCAATACCGGCTGGACCGGCGGCCCCTTTGATCAGGGACAGCGCTTTTCCATCCCCACCACCCGAGCGATCATCGACGCCATCGTCTCCGGCGCGTTAGCCCAGGTTGAGACCCAACACCTGCCTCAGCTGAATCTGGATGTCCCCATCGCCATCCCCGGCGTCGACAGCGCGCTGCTCAACCCACGCCAGACCTGGCAGGATCCGGCCCAGTACGATCAGTACGCCGCCAAACTGGTGGCGGAGTTCCAGGCCAACTTCAACCAATACGATGTGGCCGACACCATCGTCGCGGCCGGCCCCCAGGGCTGAGCCACACCGGCAAGAAAAAACGCGAAGCCCATGGCTTCGCGTTTTTTTGGCAAAAGCCTATTGCGACAGCGGCTCATCCTCTCGTTTAGGCAGGCGGATCTTCACCTCGAGGCCGCCCTCCCGCCGATTGGCCACGTGGATCTCGCCGCCGTGGCGATCGATGATCCGCTTGACGATCGCCAGGCCCAGGCCCGAGCCTGCGCCGCCCCGGGCCTTATCGCCCTGACGAAAAGGTTCGAACATTTGCCGCAATAACTTCAGCGGAATGCCCTCACCATTGTCCTCCACCTTAAACCAGACCCAGTGCCGCTCCTCGCCGGAGCTGATCCGCACCCAACCGTTGCCATAACGCTGCGCATTCTCCAGCAGATTATTGATCACCCGCTTGATCGCCACAGGCTGCAGCCGCACCGGCGTGGAATCGGTCAGCGCCAACGCCAACTCATTGCCCCGCACCTCTTCCAGATGACCCACCTCCGCCAACAGCTCATTGAGGCTGACCGGCTCAATGGTTTCATCCTCGTGCCCGCGGATAAAGGCGATAAACTGATCGATGATGGCATTCATATCATCGATATCATGCTCGATCCCCTCCTTGAGGAAGGTATCCTCACCGCTCATCATCTCAGTCGAAAGCCGGATCCGGGTCAGCGGCGTACGCAGATCATGCGACACCCCCGCCAGCAACAGCTTACGATCCGACTCCAGCTCGGCCATCGAGCGTGACATCTGATTAAACGCCTTGGTCACCTCCACCACCTCGGCCGAGCCCGACAGCGGCAACGGCTTAGGAAAGTGCTCGCGCGACACCGCCAGTGCCGCCCTCTGTAACCGGCGCAGCGGCCGCGACTGCAGACGTGCCAACCACCAACCGCCCAGCACCGACAAAAAGCCGATCACCAGCAGGTAGATCGCCAGCGGATTGTTGACAAAGGATTCATCAAAACTGGACAAGGGCACCCGGATCCACGCCTGTGGCGCCTGTGGCGGCTGGATCCACACCAGATAACGCCGGCCGGTGGTCAATCGAACCTGCGCATCACCGCCCAGATATTCACCCATCTGATCCGACAATAAGCGGTAATGGGTCGCCTGCTCCAGCCCCGCCATCCTGGCCTCCACCTCGGTGAAGGCATCCATATGGGGATCGTCCGCCAACTTGGACTTCAACGCATCGAGCGGGGTCAGATGCTCGATATCCAGCGGCAGATCATGAAACGCCAGATCAACCTGCCGCGCCAGCAACTGGACGATCTGCTGGGTCGACGGCTTCACCACATAGATCGCCATCGACAGATAGGACACCAGCTGATTGATCAGCAAAAGGAAGCCGATCAGCAACACCGTCTGACCGAAATTACTGCGGGGCAGGATCCCCCAGCGCACTAGTGGGCCGCCCCATCCGGCACAAAGACATAGCCCAATCCCCACACGGTCTGGATATAGCGAGGATTGGAGGGATCGTCCTCGATCAACCGCCGTAAGCGGGATACCTGCACATCGATAGAGCGCTCCAGCGCGCTGTAATCCCGCCCCCGCGCCTGATTCATCAGCTTATCCCGACTCATCGGGGTCCGCGGGTGGCTCACCAACACCTTAAGCACGGCAAACTCGCCGGAGGTAAGCGGCACACTCTCGCCCGCCTTGAACATCTCCCGGGTCGCCAGATTGAGGCTGTGCTCGCCAAACTCGATCAGCTCCTCGGTTTGCGAAGGCGCGCCAGGCACCTCATTGGGCCGACGGCGCAATACCGCCCGGATCCGCGCCAGCAGCTCCCGCGGGTTGAATGGCTTGGGCAGGTAATCATCGGCGCCCAATTCGAGGCCGATGATCCGATCCACCTCATCGCCCTTGGCCGTCAGCATCACGATTGGGATCGGATTCTCCTTCTCCCGCAAACGACGACAGATAGACAACCCATCTTCGCCCGGCAGCATCAGATCCAGCACCAGCAGGTGAAAGTTCTCCCGCTCCAAGTGGCGATCCATCTGCTCAGCATTGGCCGCTGCGCGCACCTGAAAGCCCTGCTCAACCAGATAACGCTCCAGCAAGCCGCGCAAACGGATGTCATCATCGACAACCAGCACCTTGTTGGTTTCCTGTTCCATAGCCATTTGATATTGCCTTAAAAAATGGTCCCTAGGTCATTCTAAGCACAGCGCTGACATTGTCACCAAAATTGCGTTAGCAACTTAGTTGCAAGGTGTGTCAGTCGAAACGGTTGTAGCTGATCCGATTGACATACCACACCTTCTCACCCGCCGGCGTCTTCACCATCACCTCATCGTCCACCGCCTTGCCGAGCATAGTCCGAGCCAACTGTGAGTTGATGCTGATCTTCCTTTCGATGACATTGAACTCATCGGCCCCTACCAGCTGATATTGCTTGTGCTCCCCCCCCTGTTCCGACTCCAGCTCCAGCCATGCGCCAAAGAACGCCTTGCCCTATTGCCGTGGGTCCGGATCCACCATCGGCAGCACCTCCATCCGCTTTGAGAGTAAACGTACCCGGAAATCTACCTGAGTTGTTTTAAGGCATATGTCAGATCCCCGGTGATTGATAATTAGGCACTCATGTTCTTGCCCTGATTTATCCTACGTGTCAATTTCTCTATGTCTTATTAAAATGAACTTTTTAATAAGACATATTCCATTAATTTATTTGTCATGGAGAAATGTTCTAGTGTGCATGCCCGATTTCAGGTTGAGGTTTGCTGTCATAGCAATGGCATTTATGTCTATCAGGTAGCTAAGACTACTAGACACAAAGGGCTTTACCATAGACACATTGTCAGAGTTGTTAACTTGGCAAGTTATAAATAAATCTCACATTTAACACCTAGCAAAAATAAAAGCTTTTTGCTTTAGTGCCAAGGGTTAACTGTACCCACAACAAAGTTCAAATAATGATAAATGTCAACCTAAGTATTATTTCCGCTGCTGTTATCATGGGGCTTTCTGCAGGTGCACATGCAGAACCAGTCTCTCCTTCGGAGGAATCAAGTGACGCGGAAGTCAGTTTGCCCAGTGTTGAGCGAATTGTTGTTTCTGGATATAGAACCGCAAACTTAGCTGAAATCGACAGCAAACGAGAGTCGGATGGGATCCTCGATGGGATCTCCCAAGATCAGAGCGGCATGCTGCCAGATATGGACATCACGCAGATTGCTCAGCGCATCCCTGGGGTCTCAGCGATGACCGGGTTTGGTACCAATGCCGGTCGAGCAAATAACCGAAGTGACGCTATCTCAATTCGGGGCCTGGATCCTAATTACAATTTGACGACGTTTGATGGTGTCCCGGTCGCCTCGGCTGATGAAAACAACCGCGGTGTAACCTCATCCATTTTCCCGACCTCGATTATTTCTCAAGTGCAGGCCGTGAAAACACTGAGTGCAGATATGGACCCACATGGCATGTCGGGTCAAATCAATATTGTCACCGGCAGTGCATTTGATCGGGATGGTATGTTTGCGTCAACTCGGGTTTCGCTCGGTGAGCAATCTCATTCCGGTGGCCTGATTGACGATCAAGGCCCGGATCAACGTTTTGACCTGACCTTGTCAAACACCTTCGGCGCTAACAATCAGTTCGGTGTGAGCCTGGCCGGTTCCTACCATAACCTCAGCAGTACCACGAAAGGTTACAGCAACGGTAAATCTGCCAACAGCTTGATTGTCGTCGAGGATGTGCTGGCGGCACGGCAAAACGGGATGTTTGCCCATGAGACAACATGGGAAAAATACTCTGCCATGGCCAAGTTTGAGTACCAGCCAAATGAAGATACCTATGCCTATGTGACCTTGGGACATTTTGTGGTCGATGACCATGAAACGCGCTGGGAAAATCTGATCTGGGGTGGTGATCTGGATATGAGCACCGTAACGGCGAACTCCGGGACCTGGAATGAGGCTGCAGTTGAACACGGCTATGTTTATCAGCCTAAGGTAGATACAACGGATCTGCTCAGTGCGCATCTGCATCATTGGTTAGATAACGAGCAGGCGATCCGAGTCGATCTGTCCCACTCACGCTCTCATACGGATCTGCTTCGCGACATGACGCGATTCGAATTTGAAAGTGTCTGGAATGACCAAGTCAAAATCGACTACACCATCAACGATGACGGCTTCGAGTATCGCTTCCATGACGAAGACTACGTCAATGATCTCAACAACTACTCGAACGCCTATATTCGAAATCGTAGTGAAGACATTAGCAACAACCTGACGTATGCCGCCTTCAATTACGACAACAATGTTGATGGCATCAGCGGACCGTGGGGCTTTAACCTAGGGGTTAATCTCACTCATCAGGATCTCTCCTTCGACAGAAAGTACACCGAAGGTCGTCTCTTTGACGATTGCGGTGCGGATGATTTCACCGAGTGTGGATTCAGCTCCATGAATGGTTTTGTTCATGACTTTACCCTTCCATTCCACGGCGGCGTGCCAATGTATTTCATTGACGACACCGCGGCACGTGTTCGCTGGGCCGAGCAGGGTTACAACATCTTTCGAGATCGGACTCGTGAATCCATCCAGGATGATTACGAGCTGACCGAAGAGCTGTACGCAGCGTTTGGCCAAGCCTTTTATCGAGGTGAGGCTCTCACTGTGCGGGCAGGTCTGCGCTATGACTACAGCCGTGTTTCGGTTGACCTGTTCCAGTACGATGCCAATGTTGAAGAGTTCAATCCAATCACGCGGGATTACAACCATGGCTATCTTTTGCCTTCCGTGGTCGCCAGCTATGACCTGAACTTGGATACGGTAGTTCGCTTGGGCTATAGCCGTACTTTGGGGCGGCCAAACTTCGGTCACTATGCAACCAATGAGACTGTCCAGATCTGGAATCCGGGTGATGAGTACCTAAACATCACTCAAAGCAATACGGATCTGAAACCTCGAGTTTCCGATAACTTTGATGCGTCACTAGAGTACTACTTCGATGAAGGGGCCTCGATGCTGTCGGCTGCGTACTTCTACAAGGACGTCAGCAACATGATCTACACCCGCGAGACCCTCGTGGAAAACTATGAGCATGAAGGGCACTTGGTTACCGCTCGGATAACCTCTCCGCAAAACGCGACAGATGCGTATATTCAAGGACTGGAACTGTCTGTTCGAGTGGATATGGCCAACTACCTTCCATCACCGTTTGACGGCCTTATCTTCAACGCGAACACCACATTTATCGACTCTGAACTGACCATGTCTAATGTCGATGGTGAAGAGTACACCGCTGATGCTTGGGCGAATCAACCGGACTTTTTAGCGAACGTTTCCCTGTCCTACGACAAAGGGCGTTTTGGCGCCAACCTGGCGCTAAACCATGTGGGTTCTTATACACAACATCTCGACCAAGATAAGCCGGATAATAACCTCTACCGCGATGCCTCTAGCAGCCTTGATGGCCAATTGCGATATAGCGTTACGGACTCCATCAAAGTACTCCTTGAGGGGCAAAACCTGACCAATGAGAAGATCACCAATTACCGTGATCTGGCCGATTTCGGCCGGGTCATCGGTGATGTGCGTGACCAAGGCCGTACCGTTTGGTTGGGCGTTACCTGGATCCCTCAGTTTTAACCCAGCCATCATTGGATGAGTGCTCGGCCGCTTTGGCCGAGCACCGACACAAATAAAAAATAAGATCACATGACTCTATTATCAATTCGTACTTTAGCCGCTGTAGCATTGGCCAGCTCCGCTGTCAGCCTACCTTTGAGCGCCAATGAGCAACCCACCATCAGCGTTGTTCAATACAACATCTACAATGGCAAAAATATCGACCTTATTACTCAGGTCCTGCATGAACAAGAGGCGGACCTGATCGGCCTGAATGAGGTTAACTATAAGAACAAGCGCAGTAAGGGCAGCGATCAAGCCAAGCACCTTGCCGAGCAACTGACTGAACTTAGTGGCGAAGAATGGCGCTATGAATGGGCCCACGCGATCCCCTTTCAAGGAGGGTGTTACGGCAACGCCATTCTTTACAACGCAACTCGTCTGAAACTGCATGGCTACCAGCCATTGACCATGGACGATTCGGAGGGGGATGGGATGCGATCGTCAGGGCTTGGGATCTTCGAGCTCAAAGATGAAGAGATCTACTTCCAGTGGGGCACATTGCACCTGACCAACCGCAACACCCGACTTTCAGAAGAACCGATGATGACCCGTCAACTGCAGCAGTCCAAGGCGATCTGGGGCGCGATGGAACCGGGACTACCAATGCTGATAGGAGGGGATTTCAATTCGCACGTCGACGGGCCACATAACCCAGAAACCATGGCTTATTGGATGGATAAGGGCTTCGCTGTGAATACTCCCCTGATCCCTGATCCTGCAGGTCGCTCGCATGTCATTGATTTTAATCTGATGAAGGCGCAAGGCTGGGAGTCAATAGAGGAACAGATCATCTGGGATGAAACTGCTGCTGTCGCCTCCGATCACGCCCCCATATTAACGCGCTATCGCGTCAACGCACGCAACCCTGAAGGGGCGTCGATCGCGCATGACAGTGCCGCCAGTTTTAGCCCAAGCATTTGCCCAATGTGATGGCTTAAACGCGGCAACCATTGACGGTGGGGCGGCCCCAGAAGGCTGGGCCGCTTCCACCATCTCGTCGATAAGAATGAGACTATAAGATTCACCGTGATGCGCTATCGCCAGCACTAACGGGTCTTCGCCTTGGGTAACAAAAGCTTTCCTGCAACCCGACGCTTCAACAGCGTGGAGGCGGAATGCCTCCAGCTCTTCAACGGCCTGACGCCAGAGGCTCTTTGGACCTGGCCAAGGTCATTTTCATATAGATCCGCTCAATAATGAGAAGCTGCAAGCCAATATCAATGGTGACACTCATTATTATTGCCTTGATATCGAATACCGTATTTGGGCGATTCCAATAGCTCGACTCAACATTGCCAACGTGAGTCTCTTGATTCATGAAATACGCGTTCCTCTGGCAAACAGAAGAGCGAGCTTAAAAGACTCACTGAGCCTCACCCGCAATAACAACCAAGCGATAATGGAACACTTTCTGTCATACTAGTAATATCCTTTGGTAAGTCATGTTGTTTAGTTAGGTTGTTTATTGATGAGAACGAAACTGATAACTCGAAAAGGATTTCACAGATTAGAAAGCGAACTCGACCACCTCTGGCGTGTAGAGCGCCCGGAAACCACCGCCAAAGTCGCTTGGGCCGCCAGCCTTGGCGACCGCAGCGAGAACGCGGACTACCAATACAACAAGAAGCGATTACGGGAGATCGATCGGCGGGTGCGCTACCTGAGAAAGTGCCTCGAGCATCTGCGCATCGTTGATTACTCACCGCAGCAGGAGGGTAAGGTGTTCTTCGGCGCCTGGGTCGAGATCGAAAACGACGATGGCGACACCAAGCGCTTCCAGATCGTCGGCTACGACGAGATCTTCGGCCGGGACGACTGCATCTCCATCGACTCCCCCATGGCCCGGGCGCTGCTGAAAAAAGAGGTGGATGACGAAGCCTTGGTGAAGACACCGGCCGGCGAAGCCACCTGGTACGTCACCAAGATCGAATACCTGGCATAACCCCATAGGAGCCTGGCGCGGCGCCGGCCAGCATTGGACGACCGGGCCAACAGGGGTCCACTGCTACGCGCCCCCGTCTCGCGCGCCAGCCCGTACCGGCAGACGCGTGGTCGCCACCGTGCTGGCAGCACAGCACGCCGGCTCAGCTTCCGCGCCATTCCAGCCGTCTTAATCCGTTAATCCCTTGGTCGCCACCCAGCCTGTGCTATGGTGAGCATCGTTTTTTCCGTTAGTCCCGCCGTGGCGGGCCAAAGCAAGCATTGTCATCATGGATCATATTTCACATACCATTGCCCAGGAGCTGGGCGTCCGACCGCAACAGGTTAATGCGGCCGTTACCTTGCTGGACGAAGGCGCCACCGTGCCCTTTATCGCCCGCTACCGTAAAGAGATCACCGGTACCCTCGACGACACCCAACTGCGTACGCTGGAAACCCGATTGGGTTACCTGCGCGAACTGGAAGATCGTCGCGGCACCATCCTCAGCAGCATCGACGAGCAGGGCAAACTGACCGACGCGCTCAAGGCCAAGATCCTGTCGGTGGCCACCAAAACCGAGCTGGAAGATCTGTACCTGCCCTACAAGCCCAAGCGCCGCACCAAAGGGCAGATCGCCATCGAAGCCGGACTGGAGCCGTTGGCGGACGCCCTACTGGCCGATCCCACTCGCAACCCAGATAGCGAGGCCGAGGCCTTCTTCAATGCCGAAGCGGGCTTTGCCGACAGCAAGGCGACACTGGATGGCGCCCGCGCCATCCTGATGGAGCGTTTCGCCGAGAACGCGGCGGTACTGACGGTCGTGCGCAGTCACATGAAGCAGCACGCCCAGCTTAAGGCCAGCGTAGTCACCGGCCAGGAAGGCAGCGGCTCCAAGTTTGCCGACTACTTTGACCACTCCGAGGCCTGGCACAAGGCGCCCTCACATCGGGTGCTGGCCATGCTGCGCGGTCGCAACGAGGGCGTGCTGTCGCTGCAACTGGATGCGGATCCGGATCGGGAAGAGGGCGATCGCAGCTCCATCTGTGAAAGTCTGATCGCCCAACAGATCGGGATCGACAACCAGGGCCGTGCCGCCGACAAGTGGCTGCAGCAGGTGTGTCAGTGGACCTGGCGGGTCAAGCTGTCGCTGGCGATGGAAACCGAACTGATCGGCGATCTGCGCGAGCGCGCCGAAGCCGACGCCATCAAGGTGTTTGCCGAGAACATGAGCGATCTGCTGATGGCCGCCCCAGCGGGCATGCGCCCAACCCTGGCGCTGGATCCGGGCCTGCGCACCGGCTGTAAGATCGCCGTTATCGACGGCACCGGCAAACTGGTCGCGTTCGATACCGTCTACCCCCACGCGCCGCAGAAGCAGTGGGATCGCACGCTCGCCACCCTGGCGCAACTGGTGAAAGCCCACGACGTCGAGCTGATCGCAGTCGGCAACGGCACCGCCTCGCGCGAGTCGGATAAGCTGGCGGGCGAGCTGATCAAACTGGTCGGCAAGCCGGGCCTGACCAAGGTGATGGTGTCCGAAGCCGGCGCGTCGGTTTACTCCGCCTCGGAAACCGCCGCCGCCGAATTCCCGGATCTGGATGTCTCCATCCGCGGTGCTGTGTCCATCGGCCGTCGACTGCAGGATCCGCTGGCCGAGCTGGTGAAGATCGAGCCCAAGTCCATCGGGGTTGGCCAGTACCAGCACGACGTCAGCCAAACCCAGTTGGCTCGCTCACTGGATGCGGTGGTCGAGGATTGCGTAAACGGCGTCGGGGTGGATCTCAACACCGCCTCTGCCCCGCTGCTCACCCGGGTGGCAGGCCTGACCAAAACCATCGCCCAGAACATCGTCAACTTTCGTGATGCCGAAGGCCGCTTTACCGATCGCAAGCAACTGAAAAAAGTGGCGCGACTGGGGCCTAAGGCGTTTGAGCAGTGCGCCGGTTTCCTGCGGATCAACCAAGGCGACAACCCACTGGACGGCTCCGGAGTCCACCCAGAAGCCTATCCTGTGGTGAAGAAGATCAGCGCCCATACCGGCGTGCCGGTGGCGGACTTGATCGGCAACAGCGGTGTGCTCAAGTCGATCGATGCCCGTCAGTTCACCGACGAACGCTTTGGCCTGCCCACCGTCAATGACATCCTCAAGGAGCTGGACAAGCCGGGTCGCGATCCACGCGGCCAGTTCGAGACAGCCCAGTTTGCCGATGGGGTCGAGAAGATCACCGATCTGCAGCCCGACATGGTGCTAGAAGGGGTGATCACCAACGTCACCCACTTCGGTGCCTTTGTCGATATCGGCGTTAAACAGGACGGCCTGGTGCATATCTCTGCCCTCTCCAACAAATTCGTCGACGATCCCCGCAGCGTGGTCAAAGCCGGTGATGTGGTGAAAGTGAAGGTGATGGAGATCGACGTGGCACGCAAGCGCATCGGCCTGTCCATGCGCCTGAGCGACAACGCCAGTGAAGTGGCCGAGCAAAAAGCCGCGCCTCGGCGCAGCGCGGGTGCGAGTCAACGGCGGGAATTCAGTGGCGATCGCACCAAACCAAGCCACGACCGCCCACAGCGCCAAAGCAACTCGACCGGCAATGGCCTTGCGGGCGGCGCCTTTGCCGACGCTTTCGCCAAAGCCAAGAAGCGCCGCTAAATACGCGTCTCCCCCGAACAAAGCCGCCGCTCAGGCGGCTTTTTGCTTTGCCGGCGCCCATCCCTTAACATCCGCGCCGCTCTATCTTGTGAGCAGGGATCACCCCATCACAAACCCACGGCTGAGCAACGCTAGGGCCAGCAACTGCATGCTGTTGACCGCCACCATGATCCGGTGCCACCAGACAAACCCTTGCCGTCGCCGACTTTGAGCCCGTTCGGCCGCCGGCATCAACCACAGCGCGCACAATAAAAAGCCCATCAGCGACACAGTGAGGATAGACACCTCCCACGCCGCCCCAACCAACCAACGCAACAACAGCGCCACCGCGCACAGCGCCGCGCAATAGACATACAACCAGGGGAAAAACGCGTGTTGAAAGCGGCGCGCCAAACCCGTCTCACGCGCTGAAAACAGCACGGGCAAGAACAACATCATGTACGCCAACATCCCCCCGAACAGGGTGGCCAGCAATAACGCATAGAGGGTTTGCAGCAGCGACATCGGCACTCCCGATCGGCTCACCTGCTGTCAGTGTAGCTCGGCTAAGGGCAGTCGAAGTCCAGTGTGATCTCTGCCAGCTCTGGCGACTGCCCAGATCGTACGGTCACCTGCCAGAGCTTATCGAACTGCGACTCGCTCAATGCCGGTAGGGCGCGCCCGACCAACAAGCCTACCAAGGCGGGTGTAGTATTGCTGTGGCCCACCACCAAGGCATTCTCTGTTCGCAAGCGGAGTCGCTCGGCCAATGGGGCCAACGCAGCGCCATCATAGCGCTCAACGGCCAGTGCGTGTCCCAACCGCCGAGCGATCCGCTCGGCGGTCTGTCGGGTCCGTCGCGTATCGGTGCTGTAGATCTGGTGCAGATTATGTCCGGCCAACCAATGCGCCCAGAGATCGGCCCGGGCCTCACCACACGGACTCAGTGTCGGATCCACGCCCGACGCCTTTTCACTGTGGCGGATCAGATAGATCGTATGCTGGTCTGGATGACTGGTTTCCCAGCCGAGCCAAAGCGCTAGGCTCAATAAGCCAACACTCAATCCAGCAAACAGCCAACGCTTCGTCATGGTCTCTCCTGATCCTCGGCCTCGACAACTCAAACGCTCAAGTAAACATAGGGCCCCGTTTGGCCAACCGGGAAACCGGCGCGCTGCCGCCTAGGTACGCACAGTAAAGGCCGGTGGCACCTGAGGCTTGGCGACACGGCGGTAAAACCGATCCACCACCTGGGCAAAGCGGGCGTACTCGTCCGCACTCAGCTCAACCGCCGGATGATAAGGGAAGTCCAACTCGGAAGGCTGGCGCACCTGGCCGGGACGACGCAACAACGGCCGGGCCTGATCCAGCAACTCCTTCAGCGTTTCTTTGCGGTGGCGCTTGGGCGGCTGTCGCTCTGACTGGGATTGGGACTGGGACTGCTCGCCGCCATCGGGATCACGCCGCTCGACGCGGGCCTGCTCATGTTTGGGATCCAATGCCCGCTCGGCCGTACTCTTCTCCAGCGCCTCGGGGCGGGAGATCGGTGGGCGGTGCTGGGCCTCTTTCGCCGCCTGCTCCGTTGCAGGGTTGCTGGTGGCGATCGGCACCTGAGGAAAATGGGAAACCAGGAACATAGCCGCTCCGTAACGGGCTCCTGGTTAATTTAGCACCGCTCAAACGGAAAGGTAAAACTTCTCCAATATCTCAAAGGTTTGTTCTGGGTGAGAAACAAAGGGCGCGTGCGAGGCCTGAGGCAGGATCGCCACCTCAGAGTGCGGTGCCAGATCCGATGCCGGCTCGATCCCACGGGCGGGCACCAAGCCATCCAATCGGCCGTACAATCGTAACCAGGGCGCGTTGATCTGATCGATCTGCCCGCGCAGATCCGCCTGTGCCAGCAAGCGCAGACCCGCCGCCAGCGCATCGGGCCGGGCGGCGGGCTTGCTAAGCACCGCTCGTTTTAACTGGCGCACATCGTCCCGCGCACTGGCCGAGCCCATCGCCTGCAGGGCGAAAAACCCCGCCAGGGTTTTGTCCAGATCCTGCGCCAACTGCTCGGAGAACTGCGCTAAGACCGCAGGCTTGATCCCAGGCCAGCCCGGCTCAGCCTGGAAACAGGGGGAGCTGGCGATGCTCACCAGCGACGCGGTGCGTTGCGGTGCACTGAGGGCCATCTGCATCGCGATCGATCCCCCCAATGACCACCCCATCAGATGGCATTTCGTCTCGCCATCGACCGCCTGCCACACCGCTTCGGCCCACTGACTCAGGCTGCCCGCGTCGCGCAACGAAGCCGAATGGCCAAAGCCGGGCAGATCGACACAGCCGACACGAAACCCCAACTGCGCCAGGCGAGGTGCCAGGCCCTGCCACACGGCGCCGTTCATCCCCCAGCCGTGTAAGATCAACAAACTGGGCCCCGCTCCATACCAATCAATTTGCAGGCCTGGGCGGGCGGTTTCTAAGCTGGTGACAATGGACATGGAACGCTTCTCTTGGGATCAGATCATGGCCGGCAGTTTACCCAACCGGTGCTTACTGTGTCAGCAAGGCATCACTCTGGGCCGCGGCTTGTGCCAATACTGCCTCGATGACGCCCGCCCCGGCCATCAATGCTTGGGCTGCACCTGCGCGATGCGGCAATGCCCGCCGTGGCGCTGCGGCGCCTGCCAGAAAAAGCGCCACTGGTGGCCAGTGATCAGCGCTTTCCCCTACCACAGCCCAGTGGGTTACCTGACCGGAGCGATCAAGATCCATCGACAACTCTGCTTGCTCGAGCCCATGTGTGAGGCCCTGGCCCAGCGCTTAGAGCAGTTATGGCAGGCGGATGCGATCGGCCCGATCAGCGCATTGGTGCCGATCCCCATGCACCCCAGCCGCCTGCCGGTGCGCGGATTTAACCATGCCGTGCTGATCGCCGACCAACTGGGAAAGCGCTTGGGCTTACCGGTCTTGGACACGCTGGTGGTGAAAAAGCAACGAACCGTTCCCCAGCATGATCTGGAAGATCAACGGCGGCGTAAGGATCTCAGTGGCGTGTTTCAGGCCCAGCCCGGCGCACGCCGCCAGCAACAACTGGCCCTGATCGACGATGTGATCACCACTGGCTCCACCATGACCGCGGTCGCCCGCGCCTTACGCAAGCAGGGGCATCACGTCAGCCAATACTGGGCCTTAGCCAGTGCCCTCAAGCGTCAGCGCTAGCGCAAACTCGGCACCAAAAACAGGCTGTTGGCCACCACACGCTCCCCCCCCAACCAGAAGTTACGAAACAGCGGATTATCCGCCAGCAGCACATATTGGCCTCGACCGTTGCGCTCCACCGTGGCCGCACTGTCCCGGGCCAACGCTTGCTGATAGGTCGGATCCATAAAGCCGGACAGCAGCAAGGCTTCCGGATAGATCGCCACCTGATCCGCCTGCTCCCCCTGCAGCGACAGCTCCCGATCCTTCATCATCGGCAGATAGTGCGACAGGCCAAAGCCCAGCGGATGGGTTTGGTCCAGCTGCCAGGCGACGATCGCACCGCCGATGGTGCGGCGGGCCCGCTCATTGTGGCGCTGGGCAAAGTGGAGCCAATCCGAGGCATGGACAAACTCCTCCTGCAGCTGACTCTTTTGCCGCACCCGCGTCCGGATCAACTCCCAGCTCGACAGCTTCGCCACGCCGCGCTTCCAGGCCACGACGGTGCCACCGTTGCCGACAAACTGGCCAACCTTGTAAGCAAAGCCATCACTAATGCGGCGATAGCCGCCATCGACCAAGAACAGATGGGTGAACTCGTCCAGCGGCACCCGCTCGGCATACTCAGCATCGATCAGCGTCGCCTCCAGCGCCAGCACCTGATCCAGGTAATACCACAGCATGCCCGCTTCGGTTTGGCTGACATCTCGGCCGATCAGGATCAGCGGCTTGATGGGCTTGGCAAAATGATAGTGCCGCCCACCCGGATCCGGCCCGCTCAGCGCCTGCCCCGCCACGACCGCATTCGGCCGCAACCCCAGCTCCTGCTGGATCGACGTCAGCGCCGCTTCCAGCCCGCTTTGATCCCCCAGGATCAGCAGATCCCCCGCCGCCACATCGACGGGCCCCTCCTGACCGGCCAACACCGCGGCGGT
Source organism: Ferrimonas pelagia (assembly GCF_039543565.1). Classification (NCBI taxonomy): domain Bacteria; kingdom Pseudomonadati; phylum Pseudomonadota; class Gammaproteobacteria; order Alteromonadales; family Ferrimonadaceae; genus Ferrimonas; species Ferrimonas pelagia. The sequence goes on from NZ_BAABJZ010000085.1 coordinate 40,177, forward strand.
ATCGGCAAAGCGCACCCGCAACCCAGCCTGTTGCAATCGATACAAGGCGGCTGGCGCCAGGCGATCTTGCCAGCTCAGGTGCCAATGCAACGCCGGCCGGCTCAGATCGGTCGCCGCACTCTGGATCGCCGTGGCGCGCAGGCCCGGCTGTCGTCCCGCCACTCTGACATTCAGATTAAACGCCAGCGCGACCGAGAAGGCCGACACGTCATAAAAGGTGTTGTCACGAAACTCGGTGCGTTGATCCAACAGGGCTTCGAGCAGGCGATATTGCGGCTGCGCAAACGGCACAAACAGCTCACCGGCGAGGAAGCGGATCCCCTGCTCGGTCACGCTCTGACTCAGGTAGTCAAACTCAATGCGGTGACTGGCCAGGATCTGCACCAGTGCCGCCAGGCGGTTGGCGTCGCCAGCAGTTCCAAGCAGGTAGCCCGCCCCTGACCGTTTCTTGCCCGCCTTGACGCTATCGACATAGAAGCCTTGCTGATACTCACGCAAGGCTTCCGCCTCGGCGATCGCACCGCGCACGGTGGAAAACGAGGTCGCCAAGTGATTGCGGATCCCGGTATGCAGCGTCAACTCGCCCCGATCGGTCGCGCGCACCAGCCCACGGGCCGAGGCTTGCTCAAACAAGATCCCCACCGAGCCGTTGATATCCGGGTAGGTCGAGCCTTTGCCGTAATAAAAATCGTCGAACGCTTCCTTCGAGAAGTAGGGCTGATAGAGCTGATCCAGCGCCTGGGCGTGATAGGACGCCAGACGCGCCGTCAGCGCCTGATTGTCCTCAGGCGTCAATGGGTGGGTCCGCTCGGGCACCCCGGGCTGAAAGAAATAGCTGCTCTGGTGGCTCATCTCATGATAATCACTGACCACATGGGGCAGCCACTGCTGGAAAAAGGCGACACGAGCACGGCTCTCGGGGTGCGCCTGATAGAGCCAGTCTCGATTGAGATCGGCCCAGAAATGGTTCACTCGCCCGGATGGCCAGGCTTGATAATGCTCGCGGTGCCAACTGCTGCCACTGGCGATCTGGCCCCGATAGCCATTGACCCAGTTGGCAAAGCGGTCGTTGCCATCGGGGTTTTGCGTTGGGGTGATCACGATGACCGCCTCATCCAGCCAGCGAGCGACCTCGGCGGACTGGCTTGCCGCCAGATAGTAAGCAAACAGCACCCCGGCGTGCAGCCCCGACGCCTCATCGCCATGGATGCTGTACGCCAACCAGATGATCAGCGGCCCCTCATCCGTCTGCCCTTGCCGCACCGCCGCGCGCTGCTGCAAGATCGCCTCCTGCTTCGCCAGATTGGCGGGACTGGAGATCAGCACCGCCTGCTGGGCCCGCCCCTGATAACTCTGCCCCAAGCTCTGCACTGCCACCCGCTCACTCTGTCGAGCCAACTGCTCGAGATAATGGGCCACCTCATCCGAGCGCAGGTGGCGCTGGCCCACCGGCTCAGCGAAGTATTCCTCTGGTGCGGGAACTTGCGGCAGATAGGATCCGGCAGGCAGCAGCGCCGCGCCGGCATATAATGGCAAAAAGACCAGCAAAAGCAGCCATTTCAGACGGGTTTTCATCCGTGAATTCCTTGTTATTGTACGACCGCCAGTGTAACAAGTGGGCCGCTTATTTCGCCACCAAAGCGTGATCTTACTAACACTTGGAGGCTATAATCCCAGCCCACTTAGCGTTATGATGCAGTATCCGAGTTAATTACTCAGGCTTTAAGAGAAGCTTTTATGATCACCATTACCGAAGCCGCCCAGGAACACTTTGCTAAGTTGCTGGCGCAACAGCCGGAAGGCACTCACATTCGCGTGTTCGTCATCAACCCAGGCACACCGCAAGCCGAATGTGGTGTGTCGTACTGCCCACCCGATGCGGTGGAAGAGGACGACACCGAGCTGACGTTTAATGGGTTCAATGCCATGGTCGACAGCAAAAGCGTACCCTTCTTGGAAGAGGCCTTTATCGACTATGTCACCGATCAGCTGGGCAGCCAGCTGACCCTGAAAGCGCCTAACGCCAAGATGCGCAAGGTGGCCGATGACGCGCCCCTGCGTGAGCGCCTCGATTACGCCATCCAATCTCAGGTGAACCCTCAGTTGGCCAGCCACGGCGGCTACATCACCCTGATGGAGCTCACCGAAGACGGCATCGCTGTGATCCAATTTGGCGGCGGCTGTAACGGCTGCTCCATGGTTGATGTCACCCTCAAAGATGGCATCGAGAAGCAGTTGCTGGAACAGTTTGAAGGCGAACTCAACGCCGTGCGCGACATTACCGAGCACGAACACGGTGAGCACTCCTTCTACTGATCGCCGATCAACGCGATGCGCCCGAGCCGACACTGACCGTGTCGGCTTTTTTATCGGCAGCGTTCGCTAACCGTGACGCGACGGCAGCCAATGACCAGCACGCCAGTGCCAGCAAAAATGCCCACCCAGAGTCAGGCTGCGCAGCAGCATAAAGCCGTTAAATGCCAGCCACAAGCCGTGGTTGCCCAAACCGCTGAATACGCCCCACAGTAGGAAAAAACCCAGCGTTGATCCCAGCATGGCGTTGCGCATCACCCGCCCCTTGGCCGCGCCAATGTACACACCGTCAAACAGAAAGCAGGTGAAGGCCATGAAGGGATAGAGCCAGATCCACGGCAGATAGGTCATGGCCACCAGCTGTACCGACTCGATACTGGTCAGCATCGCAATGATCCCCGCACCGCCCAATGCAAATCCCAGGCTGAACAGCACGGCGGTCAAGGCCGACCAAAACCAACCGAGGATCACCGCATCCTTCACCGCCGCCGGATCCTCCGCCCCCACCGCCTTACCCACCTCGGCCTCCGCCGAATAGGCAAAGCCATCGAGCGCGTAAGCGATCAGCAGGGTAAAGTTCATCAGCACCGAATTGGCCGCGACGATCTCATCGCCCATACGGGCCCCCTGAGCCGTGACAAAGACCATGCAGGCCTGCAGCGACAGCGTCCGTAGAAAGATATCGCGATTGAGCGCCAACAGTTGGCCACAGCCGGCCAAACGGAGCTGGGTTAAGATCTGCCGCTGCCGCAACTCGGCCGGAAGCTGGCGCCAGATAAACCAAAGCGCCAAGCTCAAGGCGGCATAGTCGGCCAGCACACTGGCCCGTGCCGCCCCCGCCACGCCCCAGTCCAGTCCCAACACAAACCAGAGATCCAGCGCAATGTTGACGCTATTGGTGACGATCAGCAGCCACATGGCGGCCTTCGGTTTTTGTTTTCCTAACAAATATCCCAGTGCAACCAGGTTCAATAAGGCTGCGGGGGCACTCCAGATCCGATGGCTAAAATAGACCGAAGCGTAGTGCTGAACCTCCGCACTTCCCCCCACCAAATTCAATGAGATATGCAGTATGGGCTGCTGCAGCAACAGCAGTCCCAATGCCAGTAACAAGGCCATGATCCCGGCCTGAAACAGCACCTGTAGCTGTGCCAACGGATCGCCTCGCCCATAGCTCTGCGCAACCAATCCTGTGGTTGCCATGCGTAAAAATCCAAGGATCCAGAATAAAAAGGTTATAATCATCGCCCCGACGGCCACGCCGCCGAGGTAATAGGCATCACTCAGGTGCCCAATCACCGCCGTGTCCACCAGCCCCAGCAAGGGGATCGTGATGTTGGACAAGATCATAGGAACGGCCAGAGCAAAGGTGCGCTGATGCGCCCGGCGCTGCCGCAAAATGGCGGGGATTGTCATAACGCTTATGGGTTTCCAAAGATGATGAAACGATTTTTTACACTGGCGATAAGCCTGCTACTGGGCGCTGCGTCCTGGCCTGTGCTTGCGGTGGTTATTCTACAGTACCACCACGTCAGTAACAGCACGCCGGCGATCACCTCGGTGACGCCGGCGCAGTTTAGCGAGCAGATGGCCTATTTGGCCGACAATAACTTCAATGTGGTGCCGCTGGCATTGGCCCTCGATGCCATCAAAGCCGGCAAAGAGTTGCCCGCGAAAAGCGTGGTGATCACCTTCGATGACGGTTACGCCAATATCGCCATCAATGGCCACCCGATCCTCAAACAGTACGACTTTCCCTATACGGTCTTCGTCAACTTGGAGCCGATCGAGCAAAACCGCCGCAACATGATGGACTGGGATACCCTGCGCGAGATCGCGGCGGAGGGTGCCACCATCGCCAACCACAGCTATGCGCACGACCACCTGATCCGTCGCTTGCCGGGCGAAGACCAAGCCGGCTGGGAGCAGCGCATTAAACAGGATATCGAACGCACCGAGGCCGCGATCCAGACCGAGATCGGCCACAGCCTGAAAGCCCTAGCTTATCCATACGGCGAGTATAATCAGGCGCTGCGCGCCCTGCTCGAACGCATGGGGTATGTCGGTATTGGTCAGCACTCCGGTGCCGCTGGGCCCTACTCCAGCCTGACCGCACTGCCACGCTACCCGGTCGCTGGCCCCTACGCAGACCTAGACAGCCTTAAGGTGAAGATGCACAGCCTGAACATGCCGGTGCTGGCCATCGATGGCGAAGAGTCTGAACTGATCAATCGCAACCGCCCCAGCCTCACCGTCAAGCTGGACAGCACCGACGTGCGCACCAACGAGCTGATGTGCTATATCCAAGGCCAAGGGGCCAAAACCCCGACCTGGCTGGATGATCACACCTTCACCATCCAAGCCGATCTGCCCCTGCCTGCCGGCCGGACCCGCTATAACTGCACCGCACCGAGTCGCAGCAAAGGCAGCTACTACTGGTTCTCACAGCCCTGGGTCCAAGCCAATCCCGATGGCAGCTGGCCTGCCGAATAAGTGTTCAAAATCGAGTAGGAGGGGGCCTTGCGGCCCCCGTCCTCTCACACCACCGGGCATACGGTTCCGTACCACGGCGGTTCAAGTTAAACCTTTGAGCCGCTGATAATGACCCAGCAGCGATATCAGTCCTA